>CAMNAH010000083.1 GCA_946530775.1 uncultured Coriobacteriales bacterium | reverse complement strand
ACCAGTACGTCGACGTGCTCACGGGCACCGTCGAGCTCTACGACACCGATACCGGTGAGCGCATCCTCGACTTCACCCCCGCCGACGAGCAGGGCTATGACGACTACGACGGCGATGCCGACGACATGGACGACGAGGACTAGGCATCAAGCATGCCCGACCGCGCAAACACGATCGAGCTGACGGCTCCTGCGAAGGTCAATCTCCACCTGGGCATCCATCCCGGCCGCGACGAGCGCGGCTATCATCGCGCAGACTCCATCATGATCGCCCTCGATATGGGCGATGACGTGCGCGTATGCCGCTCGGACGAGCCTGCGGTCTCGTTCGAGCCACCCTTAAGCGTGCCCATCGAGAAGTCCACCGTGTACCGCGCCGTGGCCGCGTTCACGCGCGACATCACGCCCGAAACGAGCTATAGCGTGCGCGTGGTGCGCAAAATGCCCGGCTCCGCGGGTCTTGGCAGCTCGTCGGCCGATGCGGGCACCGCGCTGCGCGGCATGGCCCAGCTCGCAGGCGTTGCCGCAGACGACCCCCGCGTGGTGGCGATCGCGCGCTCGATCGGCGCCGATGTGGCGTTCTTCCTCGATGCACGCCCCGCGCTCTACGAGGGCGCCGGCGATGTGCTCGTGCGCAGGCTCGGCAGCGTTTCCATGCCCATCGCCCTGGTCAAGCCCGAGACGGGCGTCTCGACGCCTGCGGCATACGCGGCTTTTGACAAGGACCCCAGCGAGCCCAGCACGCCTGACCGCATGGCAGCGGCGCTCGATGCCGGCGATGCGGATGCCGTTGCGGGTGCTCTCTACAACAATCTCGCGCCCGCCGCGTGCGTTCTCGCACCCGAGGTGGGGGAGTGCCTGGAGTGGCTCAAGGCCCAGGATGGCGTGATAGGCGCGCAGGTCACAGGCTCGGGCTCGTGCTCGTTCGCCATCTGCGCAAGCGACGAGGCGGCGCAGCGCATCGCCGCGGCATGCCCGTGGTGGGCATGCGCGACGCGCACCATCGGTTAGCGGCGACGGCCGTCTCTTTTAGACAAACAGCAGGTATCCCAGATAGACCGCGTAGGCGGCGAGCATGGCCGCACCCCAGGGGCGCCTAAGCGAGCGCGTGCGCACGCATGCGGCCCAGAGCATGACCACGGCGAGCGTGGCGAGCACGCCGTCGAGCAAAAATGCCTGGTCGAAGGGGATGGGGTTCAACGCACCCGAGAGGCCGAGCACGAAGAGGATGTTGAAGATGTTGCTGCCCACGATGTTGCCGATGGCGATGTCGGCCTCGCCGCGGCGGGCAGCGGTGACGGAGGTCACGAGCTCGGGCAGCGACGTGCCGAGCGCCACGATGGTGAGGCCGATCACGCGCTCGGAGACGCCGAAGAAGCGGGCGATGCCCGTGGCGCCGTCGACCACGAAGTTCGAGCCGAACACGATGCACACGGCGCCCACCACGAGAAATGCGAGGAGCTTCCAGAGCGGCTGGATCTCCTCGGTCTCCTCCTCGCCGCCCTGCTTGAGGCCGAGCACCACCGTGTAGGCGAGGTAGGCGATGAAGAAGACGAGCAGGATGATGGCATCGAAGCGGCCGAGCTGGTTATCGGGCAGACCGAGGATCATCAGCAGCACGGTGATGCCGATGGTGAAGGGAATCTCGATCTTGAACGTGGATTCCTCGATGGGCACCTCCACGATGACGCCCGTGAGGCCGAGGATTACGAGCACGTTCAGAAGGTTGCTGCCGAGGATGTTGCCGATGGCGATGCCCGTGGCCTCCTTCAGGCCGGAGGAGATGGAGACGGCCGCCTCGGGCGCGCTCGTGCCCATGGCGACAACCGTGAGTCCCACCACCAGCGCCGGCACGCCCAGCAGCTTGGCCAGGCCGCTCGCGCCGTCGACGAACACGTCGGCGCCCTTCACGAGCAGCGCGAATCCAATAACGAGCAGGGCGATGCCTTTAAGAATTTCCATGAGCGATTTACCTTTCCATGTGGATGCACCCGAGCATTATAGACCTGTGCTCAGATGCGACCGTTCACGTATCATAGGTTTTGGTGCATATTTGCGTGGCAGAAAACTTGGAGGTAGATGCGCATGTCCCTCGTTCCCACAGACCATAACTCGGCAACCGAAGGCCAGATCGCCAAGACCGTCCTCATGCCGGGCGATCCCCTGCGCGCCAAGGTGGTGGCGGAGCGCTACCTCGAGAACCCCGTGCAGTTCAACGCGCTGCGCAACATGCTGGGATACACGGGCACCTACAAGGGCGTCGAGATCTCGGTCATGGGCAGCGGCATGGGCATGCCCTCCGTGGGTATCTACGCGCACGAGCTCTATGCCTTCTACGGCGTCGATGCCATCATCCGCATCGGGTCCGCGGGCGGCGTTTCTCCGCGCACCAACCTGCGCGACATCATGATCGCCCAGGGTGCCTGCACCGATTCCAACTTCGCGGCCATGTACCACCTGCCGGGCACGTTCGCGCCCATCGCGAGCTACGACCTTCTCGAGACGGCCGTGGCCATCGCGCGCGAGCGGGGAACCGAGCCGCTGGTGGGAAACGTGCTCTCGAGCGACCACTTCTATCATGCCGCGCCCGATGCCGACGCCATCGCGCGGTGGCGGAGCATGGGCGTGCTCGCCGTCGAGATGGAATCCGCCGCGCTCTACATGATCGCAGCGGAGCACGGAAAGCGCGCGCTGGGCATCTTCACGATCTCCGATTTGCTCCACCGCGCGGAGGCGACGACGCCCGAGGAGCGCGAGCGGGGCTTCGACGAGATGATGGTGGTCGCGCTCGAGACGGCGGTGCGCTGTGGACGATAGCGAGCTCTTCTCGCTGGCCGTTGGCGCCCGCGAGCGCGCATACGCGCCGTACTCGGGATTTGCCGTGGGAGCAGCCCTGCTCGATGCCGAGGGGCAGGTGTGGCTGGGCGCGAACATCGAGAACGCGGCGCTCGGCTCCACGATCTGCGCCGAGCGCGTGGCCATCTTCAAGGCGGTGAGCGAGGGCGTGCGGTCCTTCTCGGCAATCGCCGTTGCGGGCGGACCGGTAGGGGAGGGCATCGCGTCCTTCACGGCTCCCTGCGGGGCATGCCGCCAGGTCATGCGCGAGTTCTGCACCCAGGATTTCCGCATCATACTCGGCGACGCGGCGGGCGAGCTGCGTGTGTTCACGCTTGCCCAGCTGCTGCCCGAAAGCTTTGGTCCCGAGGCATTGGGGACGAGACAGTAGGGACGTTTCCCTTTGTCTCATGATGGGAGGCGCGCCATGCGCATGTACGACATCATCGAGAAGAAGCGCGACGGCAATGCGCTTTCGAACGAGGAAATAGACTTCTTCGTGCACGGATTCGTGGCGGGCAGGATTCCCGATTACCAGATGTCCGCGCTGCTCATGGCCATTTTCTTCAGCGGCATGGACGCGCGTGAGACCGCGCACCTCACCATGGCCATGGCGCAATCGGGCGAGATGCTCGACCTCTCGTCCATCCCCGGCATCAAGGTCGACAAGCATTCCACGGGCGGCGTGGGCGACAAGGCCACGCTCGTCTGCGTGCCGCTTGCGGCGGCGGTGGGCGTGCCCGTGGCCAAGATCAGCGGCCGCGGCCTGGGCCACACGGGCGGCACGGTGGACAAGCTCGAATCCATCCCCGGCGTGTGGGTGGCGCCCAGTCGCGAGCGCTTCCTCGAGATCGCGCGCACCGTGGGCTGCGTGGTGGTGGGCCAGTCGGGCAACCTCGACCCCGCCGACAAGCTGTTCTATGCGCTGCGCGACGTCACCGCGACCATCGACAGCATGCCGCTCATCGCGTCGAGCGTCATGAGCAAGAAGATCGCCGCCGGTGCCGAGCGCATCCTCCTCGAGGTGACCTGCGGCAACGGTGCCTTCATGAAGTCGATCGACGACGCCGTCGAGCTCGCGCGTCAGATGGTCGAGATCGGCGAGCATGTGGGGCGCACCACGGTGGCGCTCGTCACCGATATGAACCAGCCGCTCGGCCGCTGCGTGGGCAACACGCTCGAGGTCGCCGAGGTGTGCGATGTGCTGCAGGGGCGCGGTCCCGCCGACATCACCGAGGTGGGCTGCGAGCTTGCGGCCAATATGGCCCTGCTCGCCGAGAAGGGCACCCTCGAGGAATGCCGCGCGATGGTGCGCGCGAGCATCGCGGACGGAACGGCCTTCGCGAAGTTCCGCGCGATGGTCGAGGCGTTGGGCGGCGACGCGCGCATGATCGACGATCCCGCGCTGCTGCCGCAGGCTGCCTGCAGCCGCGAGGTTCGCGCTGCGCGCGGCGGCTTCGTGTACGAGATGGACACCGAGCGCGTAGGCACGGCCTCGGCGGTGCTCGGGGCCGGCCGCATTACCAAGGAAGACGAGATCGACTACACCGCGGGCATTCGCCTGGCGCGCAAGACGGGCGATGCGGTTGCCGAAGGTGACGTGCTGGCCACGATCTACGCGGCGCGGGAGGACCTTCTCGACGAGGGCGAGCGCGTGCTGCTCGGCGCCTACGATATCCGCGACGATGCCCCGGTGCCGCGTCCGCACTTCCACGCGCGCGTCTCGCGCGACGGCATCGAATGAGACAAAGGGAAACGTCCCTTTTGTCTCATCCTAGCGGCCGCGCTTGGCCGAATCGCGCTCGACGGTGCGCTTCCACATGCCGCTGATTCTCGCCGCCGCAGGTGCCGAGCGCATGCAGCAGGTGGCCTCGGCCACGGCGTCGTACATGACCGTGCTGCCATAGCTGTCGGCCACGTAGGTCGCGGCGCGGTCGGCGCGGATGCCGATCTTGCCCGCCTCGCCCACGGCGTCGATGTTCGCGCCGAGGAAGATGAACTCCCAGCCCTCCTCGGTGCGCGCGTCGATCAGGCGCTTGACGTCGGCGTGGCTGAAGCGCTGGCTCGCGTTCTCGAGGCCGTCGGTGGTGATGACGAAGATGACCTTCTCGGCCTTGTACTCGTCGGGCATGTAGCCCTGCACCTGCTTGATGTGCTCGATCGTGGTTCCCAGCGCGTCGAGCAGCGCCGTGCAGCCGCGCACCTGGTAGTCCTTCTCGGTGAGGTTGGCCACCTCCGCGAGCGGCTTGCGGTCGACGATCGTGTCGAACTGGGTGTCGAACAGCACGATCGACACGTTGGCCTCGCCGTCCAGCTGGCGGTTCTTGGCCAGCGTGGCGTTGATGCCGCCGATGGTGTCGCTCTCGAGCCCGCCCATCGATCCGCTGCGGTCGACGATGAATACCAGCTCGGTCAGTCCCTTTTTCATGATGCGTCCTTTCATCCGGGTGCTTGCGTGCACCCTTACGGTACGGCGCGGCACCGCGCAAAAGGTAAACCGCCGATTGACATCTGCGCGCACGATCTGTGCAGGAATTGTTTCCGAATAAAAACAGCTAAAAATTCATGGATTACTGCATATCAAATGGAGTATGATACGGAAACACGCAATAGCTCGTTTGAAAGGTGCACGTTATGGCTAAGGAAAAGGTTGTTCTCGCCTATTCGGGCGGTCTCGATACGTCGGTCATCGTCAAGTGGCTGCAGATCGAGAAGGATATGGACGTCATCGCCATCTGCGGAAACGTCGGCCAGGATGAGCGCGACCTCGGCCCCATCAAGCAGAAGGCCCTCGACATGGGCGCCATCGTCTCCGAGGCCGTCGACATGCGCGAGGAGTACGCCGAGAAGATCCTCTCCAAGGCCATCTGGGCAAACG
>CAMNAH010000082.1 GCA_946530775.1 uncultured Coriobacteriales bacterium | reverse complement strand
ATCAACGAGGAGGTCGAGAAGCTGCGCCACCAGGCCACCTCGAGCCTGCTCTCGCGCCGCGATGTCATCGTGGTGGCATCCGTGAGCTGCATCTACGGCATCGGCAGCCCCGAGGACTACGCTGGCCTCGCGCCCACCGTCTCGAAGGACGTGCCGCTCGAGCGCGACGACCTTATCCGCGCGCTCATCGACATCCAGTACGACCGCAACGACTTCGACGTGCAGCGCGGCATGTTCCGCGTGCGCGGCGATACCGTCGACGTGTTCCCGCCGTATGCAGAGCACCCCCTGCGCATAGGTTTTTTCGGCGATGAGGTCGAGCTCATCGCCGAGGTCGACCAGACCACGGGCGAGATCCTGCGCACCTACGACGCCATCCCCATCTGGCCCGCCTCGCACTATGTGACCGAGCGCCCCAAGATTACCCACGCGCTCAAGACCATCGCCGACGAGCTCGAGGGCCGCGTGGCCGAGCTCAAGGCCGCGGACAAGCTCCTCGAGGCGCAGCGCCTCTCGCAGCGCACCGCCTACGATCTGGAGATGCTCGAGACCATGGGCTTCTGCTCGGGCATCGAGAACTACTCGCGTCATCTAGACGGCCGTTCCGCGGGAGAGCCGCCCTTCACGCTCATCGACTACTTCCCCGAGGACATGCTCTGCATCATCGACGAGAGCCACGTCACGGTGCCGCAGATCCGCGGCATGTACGAGGGCGACCGCTCGCGCAAGGTAACGCTGGTGGAGCACGGCTTCCGCCTGCCGTCCGCACTCGACAACCGCCCCCTGCGCTTCGACGAGTTCGAGGAGCGCGTGCCGCAGTTCATCTACGTCTCGGCCACGCCCGGCGACTACGAGGAGCGCGTCCAGCAGAACATGGTGGAGCAGATCATCCGTCCCACGGGCCTGCTCGATCCCAAGATCGAGGTGCGCCCGGTGCGCGGCCAGATCGACGATCTCATCTCCGAGATCAAGGAGCGCGTGGCGAAGAAGGAGCGCGTGCTCGTGACCACGCTCACCAAGCGCATGGCCGAGGACCTCACCGACCACCTGCTCGACGAGGGCATCCGCGTGAACTACATGCACTCCGACACGGCCACGCTCGACCGTGTGGACATCATCCGCGACCTGCGCCAGGGCAAGATCGACGTGCTCGTGGGCATCAACCTGCTGCGCGAGGGCCTCGACATCCCCGAGGTCTCGCTCGTGGCGATCCTCGATGCCGACAAGGAGGGGTTCCTGCGCAACCGCCGCTCGCTCATCCAGACCATGGGACGCGCGGCGCGCAACGTCTCGGGCGAGGTTGTGATGTATGCCGACGATGTGACCGACTCCATGCGCATCGCCATCGACGAGACGCGCAGGCGCCGCTCCATCCAGGAGGCCTACAACGCCGAGCACGGCATCGAGCCCAAGACCGTGCGCAAGGCCATCTCCGACATCTCGAGCTTCCTCGCACAGGCGAACGAGACGCTCGGCGGCAAGGAGCGCACGAGCGGCGATGGCAGCCATGGCGCGTTCTACACGCCGTCCACGGCCGAGTCCGTTGCCGCCGAGCTGGCCAAGCTGCCGCGCGAGGAGGTTATGCGCATCATCGCCTCGATGGAGGAGGAGATGATGGCGGCCTCCGCTAATATGGACTACGAGGAGGCGGCGCGCCTGCGCGACCAGCTGGTCGAGCTGCGCGGTGCCGTCGAAGGAGCAAGTTCCGAAGAGGTCATCGCCCGTCTCAAGGCGGGCGCGAGGAAGGGGAGCGAGCACGCCACGCGCCGCCGCTACCGTCCCAAGAAATAGGAGGCAACCATGTACTGCCCCACCTGCGGTACCCAGAACGACGACGGTGCGCGCTACTGCAAGAAATGCGGTGCAGCACTGCCGACGGCCGCGTCCAAGCATATCGCATCGCATCTCGACACCGATGGCGACGGCGTGCCCGATGTGCTCGAGTCGCCCACCACGCTGATGGGCGGCGCTGCGGCCGCACCCACCACGGTCATGGGGTCGTCTGCCCCCACCACCGTCATGGGGACTGCCGCGCCCACCACCGTCATGGCATCGCCCGAGGCCGAGCCTGCGCTCGACCAAACCCGCGTGGCGCCGCGCTCGTATGCCCCGCGGCAGGAGCACTACGCCTATGCGCCCGCACCCGCTCCCGAGCCCGCTCCCAGGAAGAGGGGCGGAAAGGGCATCCTTGCTGCCCTGCTCGCCGTGGTCGTGCTCGTGTGCGCGGGATTCGGCGTCATGTACTGGCGCAACTACCAGGCCGAGCAGGAGGCCGCCGAGCGCGCACGCCAGGAGCAGGAAGCCGAGCAGGAGGCCGCCGAGAAGGCCGCGGCCGAGAAGCGTCTGCCTCACAACGTGGTGCTGCCGCTCTCTGCCGAGGGCCTCGATGCCTCCGGTTCGCGCATCCCGGTCTACATCGGCGGTACCGACTTCGAGGGCAATGCTATCGAGCTGACCGCCTATGTCGATTACCGCGGTATGGGCATCAGCGTTCCCAAGGGCAACTATGAGGTGACCGTGCTCGCATCGCCCATCGCGGCCGACGGCACGCTCTACGCGACCCCCGGCACCTTCGCATTCGAGATCCCCGAGAACCAGACGAACGGCTCGGATTTCGAAGCGCCTGGCACATTCGTCTTCACGCCGCTTGCCGCCGAGGATTATGCGGGTGCCCGCGAAGGGGCTATCGCGTACGCCTCGCAGGATCCCGATATGGAGAGCGCTGTTCTGAACGTGCTCAAAGAGGCCATCGATGCAAAGATGGCGGCCGCGAGCGATGCGGCCGATCAGGCGGCGCGCGACGACGCCATCCGCGAGGCCACCGAGAAGGGTCGCGTGGTGCTCACGGGCACCGTCCATGTGATGAACGGCCGCGAGCTGGGCGAGCGCCAGAACATCGACATCGACCAGGCCTTCGGCGAGTGGGCGAAGGTCGAGGAGGAGACCACCTACGTCATCGTGGTCTTCGATCATGAGACCACCTTCGAGTGCATGAGCGGCGACGGCTCTGGCCTGCGTAGCGATACCGCCACCATGATCTCGCTCACACGCCAGGATCCCACCTACTGGTCCGAGCGCGAGGGCGAGAAGGTCACCATCGCCGTGAGCCCCGACGAGACCTGGTGGCCCTCCGACGTGAGCCTTCCCGCTGGCGAGCCCCGTACGGCATTCGTGCAGGTCATCGACTAGAGAAAGGCGATTCCGCCCATGGCCAACATCATCGACTACCTTTGCTGCGGGTTCGAGTCGTTCGCAGATCGCCCCCTCGGCGACGTCGATTCGCTCATCCTCTCGTGGCTCTCGTACTACCGGCTCTCAGAGATGGCGCGCGATGCCCGCACCATGCGCGGCGAGTCGCTCACCGACCTCTATCGCACCAAGGCCTTCGAGGAGATCACCTCGATCACCTCGGATGAGACCAAGGCGCGCTACCTCATGGCTGCGCTTGCCGCGAGCCCGCGCTTCGAGGGCATGCGCGTCTCGAACTACGTGGAGGAGCTCGACGAGGAGCGCGAGAAGCAGTTCTCGGCCATGACCTTCTCATTCCCCTGCGGCATCACCTACGTTGCCTTCCGCGGAACCGACAACACGCTCGTGGGCTGGAAGGAAGACTTCAACCTGGCCTTCGAGCGTGAGCTGCCTTCTCAGCGCGAGGCCAAGGAGTATCTCGAGCGCGTTGCCGCCGAGACCAGCGGCCCGCTCTACGCAGGCGGCCATTCCAAGGGCGGCAACCTCGCCCTCTATGCGGCCATGACCTGCTCCGACGAGGTTGCGGAGCGTCTTGCGGGGGCATTCTCGCACGACGGTCCCGGGTTCACGCCCGAGATGATGGCGAGTCCCACCTGGGAGAAGCGCGCCCATCTCGTGCACAAGACCATCCCCAACCAGTCGCTCATCGGCATGATCTTCGACCAGCAGGACGACTGCACCGTGGTCGAAAGCACCGAAAGCGGCATCATGCAGCACGATCCCTTCTCGTGGGAGATCGAGGGGCGTGCGTTCAAGGAGACCGCGCAGCTCGACCGCGCGGCGCACCACGTGGACAAGAGCCTCAACGAGTGGGTCGCCGCCATGTCCCGCGACGAGCGCGAGGAGTTCGTCGAGACGCTCTTCTCCATCTTCGCGGCAGGAGGGGAGAAGACCTTCGCCGAGCTGGGCGAGAACTGGATGACGACGGTTCCCGCGATGCTCGACTTCGTCAACAAGCTTCCCGAGGACACGCGCGAATCGTTCAAGACGGCCGTGGGCGGCTTCTTCCGCGAGCTGGCTCCCGAGATCTCGTTCAAGAGCATCGCGAGCACCATCGCCGATACCATCGGCGTGGGCGACGGAGGGCTCTTCCAAGAACGCTCCGAGTGATGGCCGCCGTACGGCAGGCCTGTGATACGCTGTTTCCAACCCGGCATCCAAGGAGGCTCGTATGGCGAACATCATCGATTACGTGCGCGAAAGCAACGACAGCTTTGCGGAGCGCGCCCTGAACCGCGTCGACAGCCTCGTGTTCTCCTGGCTCGCCTACGTGCGGTATCCCGAGGATTCGCCCGTGCGCAGCAAGGAGGGGCAGACCCTCTCCGAGGTCTTCGGCTTCGGCGGGCTCACCGGCATGACGGCGGCGATGCACGATGCCCGCGCGAGCGAGGAGCTGTGCCAGGCCGTCGCCGCGAGCCCGCGCTTCAAGGATGTTGTGGCGTGCCTGCACTACGAGAAGTCATCCAAGGTCGAGGAGCAGCAGTTCGGCGCCATCCTCTTCCGCCTTCCCGACGGTTGCGGCACCTACGTGGCCTACCGCGGCACCGATAACACGCTGATCGGCTGGAAGGAAGACTTCAACATGGCCTTCTCGCCGGCCGTTCCCGCGCAGATCACCGCCGGCGGCTACCTGCTGCTCGCCGCCGAGCAGTTCGAGGGCCCGCTCTATGTGGGCGGCCATTCCAAGGGCGGCAACCTTGCCGTCTATGCGACGCTCAAGTGCGATGATCTGACGCGCCTGCGCATCGAGAAGTGCTACTCGCACGATGGCCCCGGCCTCAATGAGGCCTGCATGACCGATCCGGGCTGGCCCTCAACCGCGGCACTTGTCGATAAGACCGTGCCCGAGGAGTCGATCATCGGCCTCATCTTCGAGAGCCGCGACATCCAGCTCGTCATCGTGAAGAGCTCGAACCCCGGCCTTCTCCAGCACGCGCCCTTCTCGTGGGAGGTCGAGGGGCAGGACTTCGACATCCAGCGCGCCGTTTCCTACGATGCCTACAAGACGGGCAAGCGCCTCAATGCGTGGCTCAAGACGCTCGACGCCGCAGGACGCGAGCGCTTCGTCGAGATTCTGTACAAGCTGGTGGTTGCAAGCGGTGAGGTCACATTCTCGGGTCTCAACGAGAGCCTCAAGAACGGCTCGCTCAAGCTCATGCTGCAGAAGCTCGACAACATGGACGATGCCGACAGGAAGTTCTTCTACGATGCGCTCTCCGACCTCGTGGCCACGATTCTTCTGGGGCCCGCACCCAAGAAGGCCGAGACGGCTGCCGAGAAGGTCGCCGTTGCGAGCGACAAGATCGACGATGCCACGGCGCGCTTCAACGACCGTCTTGCCGAAATCGAGCGCCTTGCCGGCCTGTAGGATCGCCGTTCTCGCCTTTTGAGACAAAAAACGCCGGGAATATGTCCCAAAAGGCGGGGGTTATAGCCTTTTGAGACAAAAAATCACAAGAATTTGTCCCAAAAGGCGGAAAAGGTCTATGAGAGCCGGGCGATAAGGGCTTCGGC
>CAMNAH010000081.1 GCA_946530775.1 uncultured Coriobacteriales bacterium | reverse complement strand
AGACGGCAGGCCGTTCGCGATGGGCCCCACCGTGTGGATCACATAGCGCGACGGCAGGTTGAAGGCAGGTGTGACCTTGGCCGCTCCCGTGGGCTCGTCGTGGCCCTGCGCGGCCATGAGCTCGGCGCAGGCCAAGCGCAGCTGCACGCCTGCGAAGGTGTGGATGGCGTTGTCGATGCAGGTGTGCCCAGGTTGCCAGCAGCCGAGCATCTGGCTGTTCGCCGCGTTCACGATGGCATCGGTCGCAAGCGTGGTGATGTCGCCGCGCCAGATGCGCAGGCGCGGATCGACCGCCAGGGACGGAAGATCCTCCACGCGCACGATGCCCTTCTCGGCGATCATGCCCTTGAGCAGCTCGTCCTGCAGGGCGAGAAGCTCCTCGCTCGCGGGCACGGGCTCGCGCGTGTTCACGAGCGCGCGGAACGTGGAGAAGAGCTCGTCTGCCGATGCATCGGCATTGAGCCTCGCCCGCACGCCGCGCTCCTCGGCAAGCATCGGAATCAGGGCGAGCAGCAGCTCGCGCTTGCGCTCGTCGGTCATTGCTGCACCTCCAGAAGCTCGTCGAGCACCGCATCGATGTCGCCGTCGACAAGGATCGAACGGCCGAGGATCTCGCGCGGCGCCACCGCTTCGCCATAGTTCACGCACGCATAGGTCGCGAGCGGGTTGGCAGCCGTCATCTGCCAGAACGGGTACTTGATGATGCCCGGCGTGTTGCCGCCCACGCCCAACTCGAAAAAGAGCGTGCGCTTGAGCGACTTCGCCTGCAGGAAAGCCGTGTAGCGCTCGGCCGCCGCGTGCCAGCCCTCGTCCTCCACAAAGGTGGCGTCGGCGCGCAGGTTCATGCTCATAGGCTTGCCGCACACAGGGCACATGGGCACGAGCTCGCTCGGCACGCGCATGTCGCGCTGCTCCTCGACCATGCGCTTGACCGTCTCGTAGTTGTCGTAGGTCTTGTCGTGGCACGGCACGCTGCACTGCCAGAGGCCGTAATCGCCCTGCGTGTAGAAGAGCCTCTCCTTGGGGAATCCCGCGAGCTGGAACTGGTGGTCCACGTTGGTGGTGATCACGAAGAAGTCCTTATCCGCAAGCAGGCGCAGCAGCTTGGGATAGGTGTCCTTGGGCGCGGGCGTGTAGCGGTTGCACCAGATGTTGCGGCTCCAGTACGCCCAGCGCTCCTCGGGCGTGGCAAACGGGTAGAAGCCGCCCGAATACATATCGTGAAAGCCGTAGCGCGCCTCGAAGTCGGCGAAGGTGCGCTCGAAGCGCTCGCCGGAGTAGACGAAGCCGGCGCTGGTGGAAAGCCCTGCGCCAGCACCCACGACGATTGCCTCCGCCTCTGCGAGGGCATCGGCCAAACGCTTGATCATCGCTTCCGCCGTCATCATCTCTCCCGTCCGCGGGACGTTTCGTCGCCCGCACTCGAGTTGTCCGCTATCACGATGGTATGGCTGTAGTGCCCATGCGGGAAGGTGCCCCACTCGCGCTGCACATACAGGAAGAACCAGAGCACGCCCAGCGGAACGGCGAGCGAGAAGGCCCCGCCCACGATCCGCAGCCAGAGCTCGACATACTCCGCAAAGAGGATCACGGCGAAGACTCCCACGAACTGGACCCCGATGAAGATCGCGAAGGGCTCGACCGCATAGAGCAGGACGTTCCTACCCAGAAGCTGCATGAAGGACGCCGTCTTGATGGCATGCTCGTCCATCGTCCGCAGCTTGAGGATCGCCTGCCCGAAGGTACGCCCTCCCATAGCACGTGGAAGAGCGGCGAAGTAGAGCACGAAGAGGCCGATGCCGGCGGCCAGCCTATAGTTCGCATCCCAATCGAGCAGCAGATACGTCATTGCGACGACGATCGCCGAGAAGAGCATCATGTCGATAGCCAACGCGAAGATCTTGCGCGACAGCGTGGCGTTCTCGCCCTTCTCGTACGAGATGCGGTCGATCTCGTCGCGCGAAGGCAGGAAATGCATGGCTATCGGCGCGAGCGCGTACCCGAGAGCCGCGCCGAGCGTGTTGTTGATGAGGTCGTCCATCTCGGTGAAGCGGTACGGATGCGGGTAGATGCCGTAGAGGCCGCTGAGCTGCGTCAACTCGAAGAACAGGCTCACGCAGAGGCCGATGGCGACCGTCTTGCCGAAGCTCAGGCGGAAGTAATAGCGCAGGTAGAAGCCGAGCGGCACGAGCATGGCGATGTTCGCGACGGCCTGAAACATATCGGCGCATGTCAAGAACCTCTCCCATGCATCCAAGTTGGCGAAGGAGGACGGATCGGCTGGCGAGAGACCCGATTCGAGCATCGCCTTGTAGAGGTCGCGGAACGGGATCCACCCGATGGGATGCGGTGCCATCTGCGCGACCGCCTCGGGGTCGGGCAGCGGCAGCACCGTGAGCAGGTACGCGCACATGCAGTAGAGGATGAACGAGTAGACCACCATGACGCGCATGACGGCGATGCCGCCGTAACGCCGATAGTTCACGATGACGAACGGCAGCGTGAAGATCAGCGCGACGAGCGGAAACGCGATGATCGCCCCGAAGATCGGCTCGATGTAATAGCCCAGCATGCCCATGACGCCTAGCCGCCTTCCACAGGGGATGCGCCGCGTGAGTCGCCCGCCTCGTACCAGGCGATCAGGTAATCGACGACGAGGCCGTACGATTTGACGCCCTGCTCCTGCCCGAAGCTGCGCAGGTAGCTGTCGTTCACCGCGGTGCCCACATCCTCGAACGGGCCCTCGTAGCGGTCGTAATGCTCGCGCGTGGCGGCGCGGTCGGCAAAGACGAGCGCTGCCCCATCATAGAGCTCGGTGGCTGCCACCTCGTCGAGCACCTGCTGCGCGCGATCGCGATCGGCCGCGGCAAGGGCGTTCAGGCAGTACGCGAACGCATTGTAGTAGCCCGAGTAGGCCAGGCGCACGTCATCGCTCGCCGCACAGGCGAGAAACGCCGCGAAGTTGGCCTCGCGCTCATCGGCGAGCCCCAGGCGGTGCGCCGCCTCATGGCACATGATGAAGGGCTGGTCGGCGTCGGCGGTATCGAGCGGCACGCCCGACTCGCCCGTGGGCGCCCAAAAGATGCCAGTGTGCCCGCTGTAGAGCAGCGGCGGACCCCACACGAGCAGGGCCTTCACGGGCAGCTCGGGCCCTTGGAAGATCTCGTAATGCTGGCCGAGGGCCGCATACGACGTGCCCGCGATGCCCGCGAGCTCGAAGAAGTCCTGGCGGACGAGCACGCCGTTCTCGTCGCGCGGCACCTGCGGCGCCAAGCGCGCGGCCTCCTCGAGGTAGTGCTGCGTGGCTGCGGCGAGCTCCTCGACCGAGCTCTCGTGCGTCGTGAGGCCGATCTCGCTCGCAAGCGGCGGCGCATAGTGGTTGAGCGCCCATCCCGCCGTGAACGAGAAGGCGCTCCATGCCACCACGAGCGCCACAACCGAGCACCAGAGTACGACGCCCTGCCGCTTGCGGATACAGCGTACGAGCACCGCGAGTGCGACGATGATCAGCACGAGCGCGCCCGTATCCCAGAGCGCGAACGGCGCGATGGCCATGATGTGCGCGAGCGCTGCGATCCACGCGCGCGAGAAGCTGCGATATGCGGGGAAGAACGCCCCTCCGAAGTGCGCGAACAGCTGCATGAGCACGGGGCACGCGACGAGCAAAACGCCCGCGAGCGCAAAGCATATGCGTGTTGCACGTCTCGTCTTGTCCATGTGTCCTCATCCTGCGCGGTCGATCTTCTCGATTGTACCGCGGGGATGCGCTCATCCGCGCACGCGCTCGAGCAGCTCCTCGATGATGGCGTTGACCTCGTCGGGCTTGTCGGTGTTGGAGTTGTGCCCCGCGCCTGCGATCCAGCGCAGGTCGAGCCCGTCGCCCGCCGCCCACTTGCGGTTGAAGGGCTTCACGTCTCCCGCGTGGTCCTTCTCGCCGCAGATGAGGACGGCCGGGCAGCCGATCGTATACGGGCGCTGCGCCTCCACGGCATCCGCCAGCAGCTTGTAGCCGAAGGCGGCAAGATCCACGTATTCCCGCTTGGTGTAGCTGTCCATGAACGAACGCATGAGCGCCTTGCCATACGCGGTCTCCGCCGTGCCGCCCGCACCCATCTCCTTGAGCATGCTCCAGGGAATCGCCTGGTACATGCCCTTGGTGTGCCTCAGCGCCTTGACCTCCCACGTGGGATAGTAGCGGCGTTTGAGCGGAGCCGAATCGATGGAGACGAACCCGCCTGTCTCGCCGGGATAGAGGTCGATGAAGGCCTGCGAGACGTAGCCGCCCATCGATTGGCCCACAAGCACGGGACGCGTGACGCCCTCCGCGTCGAGGATCGCATGCAGCCAGCGCGCGAAATCGTCCATCGCGAAGTCGAGCACGAACGGGCGCGACTCCCCGTGCGCAGGAGGATCCCATGCGAGGCAGTTGGCGCGCGGTTCGAAGTGCTCGAGCTGCTTCTCGAAGAGGCGATGGTCGGCGGTGAGCCCGGGCAGGAACACCAGCCACGGCAAGGCATCGTCAGCGCGATCGCTCACCCAGTAGACGATGGTCCCGCTCGGCGTTTCGAACGTGCGGCGAAGCATGGGCGCCTCCTCCACGGAAGGATTTGCACCATGATACGGCGCGGGCGCGATCAAAAGCCCTGCTCCGTCGGCGAATCCGCCGAGAGGTGCCTCCAGCAGACGAGCGCGAGCACAAGGGCGGGAATCCCACTCACGAGGCCCAACGGAGACGGTCCGAAAACCGTCGCACCCGCCGTGCAGAGGACAACGCCGAAATTGGCAACGGCGTTGATGGCGCCGTGCGCGACCGCACACGACCATACGCTGGCGGTCTTGAGGCGCAGCCAGGAGAGCAGGCAGCCGATCGATGTGCAGGCGATCGCCATGGTGAGGATTCCCGTGAGGGGATAACCCGGATACCCCGTGCCGTAGTTGTGGCCCATCGCGATGATCGGCGCATGCCAAAGGCCCCAGATGATGCCGCTGACCAGCGCCGACTTGCGCTGCGACATGGCCTCGCAGAGCGTGGGGAAGAGCATGCCGCGCCAGCCGACCTCTTCGCCGAAGGCGGGGATGGCGTTGATGAGCGGCGCTGCCGTGATGGCGAACGCGAAGGTGCCCGCAAGCACGAGCCCGAGCTGATCATCGGGCATGCCTCCCTGACGCAGCGTTTCTCTTAGAGCCGTCATGTCCGCGTCGAAGAGCTGCGGGAATACGAGGAAGAATACCGCGAAGCCGGCAATTGAGAGCACGGCGGGCAGGAACCACGCCAGCGCGTAGAAGCGCCCGTTGCCGCGGACGCGGGGTTTGAGGCAGAGGTCGATGCGATCCTTCTCGGGCACCGCCGCATTGGCCGTCAGCGCCCCTATGAGCGGAAAGAACATGCTCACGGCAACAAGGGCAACCATGATGGGCGAGGAATTGATATTGCTCGTCGCACCCAAGATGATGCCCGCGGGAATCCACATGCCCCAGCTGAGACCGAACGTGATGGCAAGGTAGATGGCAAGTCGCTTTTTCATCGCTTACTCCTTTACACGAATTGCTCTAGCTGTTATAGTACACATAGAACAGATTGGAGTGCAAGATGCTTCTCGACATCGATCTCGCATCACAGGAGCCGATCTTCAAGCAGATCCGCAGTCAGATCGTCTCGGCCATCGCCACGGGCGAGCTCTCCCCCGGCGATCCCCTCCCCAGCGTGCGCACGCTCGCGGGCGACCTGGGCGTGAACATGCACACCGTCAACAAGGCCTATGCGGTCCTGCGCG
>CAMNAH010000080.1 GCA_946530775.1 uncultured Coriobacteriales bacterium | reverse complement strand
GTCGCGGATTGTGCGTCCTGCCACGAGCGGGCGACGCCAGCTCTTCAGCTAGCAGAAATGTGTATCTCACCCGCACAAAACCCGACTCAAATCCGATACCCTTTTGCTCAGGGGTTGATGCGCGGCTTTCTTCAGGTCGCGTGCCTGTCACATCAAAATCGAGGAGAACCCATGACAAGCTGTCTTCGCCTCAAGAAGTCAAACTGCAAGAACTGCTACAAGTGCATCCGCCATTGCCCAGTGAAGTCGATCCGCTTCTCCGCAGGTCAGGCCCACATCATCGATGACGAGTGCATCCTCTGCGGCCACTGCTTCGTGGTCTGCCCGCAGAACGCAAAGCAGATCGTGAACGACACCGAGAAGGTCAAGGTGCTCATCAACAGCGGCGACCCCGTGGTGGTAAGCCTCGCGCCTTCGTTCATCGCCAACTACGACGGCGTGGGAATCGAGGCAATGCGCGACGCACTCAAGCAGCTGGGCTTCCACGACGTGGAGGAGACCGCCATCGGCGCGACCATGGTGAAGCGCGAGTACGATCGCATGCTTCGCGAGGAGAGCCGCGATATCGTCATCTCTTCGTGCTGCCACTCCATCAACCTCCTTATCCGCAAGTACTTCCCAGAGGCACTCCCCTACCTCGCCGACGTCGTGTCGCCGATGGTCGCCCACTGCCTGGACATCAAGCGTCGCATCCCGGGAGCCAAGACCGTCTTCATTGGTCCCTGTGTTGCCAAGAAGGACGAGGCCGAGGAGCACAGCGACGCTGTTGACGTCGTCCTCACGTTCGAGGAGCTGACCGAGTGGCTCGAGGAGGAGGGCGTGGAGCTCAGGCGTGAGGTCATCGCCGACGGAACGGGCCTGGCGCGTTTCTTCCCCACCCCAGGCGGCATCCTCAAGACCATGGACCAGGACGCTCCGGGCTACACCTACATGGCGCTCGACGGCATCGACGCCTGCCTCGCCGCCCTCGATGACATCAAGCAGGGCAAGATCCACAAGTGCTTCATCGAGATGTCCACCTGCGCGGGAAGCTGCATCGGTGGCCCCGTCATGGAGAAGTACCGCCGCAGCCCCGTCACCGACTACATGGCCGTGGCTCAGTTTGCCGGCAGTCGCGACTTTGACGTGGAGCAGCCCGAGGTGCCCGTGATGAAGCAGTACCACACGCCCGTGGACCGCGCCGAGCGTACCCCCTCCAACTACGAGCTTGTCGAGATTCTGAGGGAAATGGGCAAGTACAAGCCCTCCGACGAGCTCAACTGTGGATCCTGCGGCTACAACACCTGCCGCGAGAAGGCCGTCGCAATCTACCAAGGCAAGGCCGAGATCTCGATGTGCCTGCCGTTCCTCAAGGACAAGGCCGAGAGTTTCTCCGATGCGATCGTGAAGAACAGTCCCAACGCCCTCATCGTCCTCAACGAGACGCTCGAGGTTCAGCAGCTTAACGACGCTGCGCTCAGGCTGCTCAACATCCGCTTTGCGTCCGACGTGCTTGGCGACCAGGTGGTGCGCATCCTCGACCCAAAGGTGTTCATGGACGTGAAGCGTACGAAGCGCGGAATCTACAACCAGCGCACGTATCTGGCAGAGTATCAGCGCTACGTTGACGAGACCGTGATCCCCGCCGAGGACGGCCGCATGATCCTCTGCATCATGCATGACGTTACCTCCGAGGAGGAGCAGCGTCAGCGCAAGGAGGACATCAGCCGCGAGACGGTTGAGGTGGCCGACCGAGTCGTCGAGAAGCAGATGCGCATCGCGCAGGAGATCGCCTCGCTCCTCGGCGAGACGACGGCCGAGACTAAGATCGCCCTGTCCAAGCTGAAGGAGTCGATCGGCAATGAATGACCTTTGCGCAGACATCGGCTACAAGAGCATCAATCACGCTGGTGAGGAGCTCTGCGGCGATCACGTGGACATCGTCGCCAAGGAGGATGGCTCGACCGTCATCGTCCTCGCCGACGGCCTTGGGAGCGGCGTTCAGGCAAGCATCCTCTCAACCCTCACCTCGAAGATCATCTCGACCATGATGGCCGAGGGGCTCTCCATCGAAGAGTGCGTCTCGACCATCGCGGCGACGCTTCCGGTGCACGCCAACCACGGTGTGGCGTATTCCACCTTCACCATCATCAACCTGGTACGTAACCACACAGCCGAGCTCATCCAGTACGACAACCCCCTCGTCGTCATGATCAGGGACGGCGAGGTCGCCGACTACCCCATGACGGAGCTGAACATCGAGGGCAAAAAGATCTATCGCTCCACGATTCACCTGCAGGAAGACGACGTGTTCGTGGCCATGAGCGACGGCTGTCCCCACGCAAGCGCCGACAAGACGTACAACAACGACTGGAAACGCGAGGACATCGCCCAGTTCATGGCCGACATGTCGCTCACCGGCTACACGGCTAAGGTGCTCTGCACGATGCTCGTTGACGAGTGCGACAAGCTCTACGGCTATCACCCGCTGGACGACGCGACCGCTGTCGTCGTGCGCGTCAGACGGCGCGTGCCGATGAACATCCTCTTTGGGCCTCCAGCAGACCCAGACGACTGCAACAGGATGATGAGCCTGTTCTTCTCGAAGGAGGGCAAACGCATCGTGTGCGGCGGCACCACGGCCTCGATTGCCGCGAAGTACCTCAGAAAGCCCCTCAAGGCAAAGATCGAGCCAGGGACGATGGGGGACGTTCCACCGATGTCCGAGATCGAGGGCGTAGACCTAGTCACCGAGGGCGTCGTCACGATGAGCAAGGTTCTCACCTATGCCCAGGACTATCTAGAGGGAAACGAGAGCTACGAGGAGTGGAACTTTGGCCACGACGGAGCGTCGCGCATCTGCCAGCTTCTGTTCGAGGAGGCAACCGACATCAACTTCTTCGTTGGTCGCGCGATGAACCCCGCACACCAGAACTCCGACCTGTCCATCAGCTTCGACATAAAGATGAGCATCGTCGAGAAGCTTTCGGACTACCTCGAGGCTATGGGCAAGCGCATCAGGGTGAGCTATTTCTAAGCAGGAGCAACTTGTGATCTGCCTCTCATTGCCTCGCTCTGCCCGTCTGGCTCCACGCCGCACTACCGTCTACGAATAAGATGGGACCGCCGGGCAGATTGCCTATCGGGTCGAAATCATCTGCAGATACCGCGCAGGTACCACGCAGGTACCCACAGGTACCAAGCTAACAAAAAAGGCCACGGACAAAGCCGTGACCTCGAGAATTCGTGGCGGGATGTAAGGGACTTGAACCCTCGACCTCCGACGTGACAGGCCGGCGCTCTAACCAGCTGAGCTAACACCCCGTAACAGTGCATAGGTAACTTTAGCGAAAAAGTTCGCGCCTGTAAAGAGGAAAACGTGACGAATCAACATTTTTTAGAGCGGAATCCGCGTGGTGGCACCCGTGGAATCGCTCACCACGAGCTCCGCACCCTCGAGATGCGCCTCGCTGATCTCGCCCGCGCCCTTGATGGCGGCGCCGTCGGCACCCATGACGGGCGTGGGCTGCGACTCGCCGCCCACCACGAACGCGATCACGTCCCAGCCGTCGGCAAGGTTCTCGGGAACGAGCAGGACGCCATCATAGAAGAGCATGGTTGCAGGCGTACCGTTCAGCACGAACAGCGTGCGCTGGTTGCCATTGGCATCGGTCTCGATCACGCCGACGGACCCCTCCACCGCAACCAGCGAGTAGTGCTCGCCCATATACTCGATGCCGCTCGTCTCAACGGAACCGGTCTGCTCGTCGATGCTGACCTCCGCCTGCTGGGGCTCGAACACCTCTTCGCTCGTGAGAATCTCATCGTCCACGGAGACACGCGTACCGAGAATCGCGCGCACCACGAAGAACCCGCCCACGATGACGAGCAGCGCGGCGATGGCCACGCCGATCAGCACGCCGCGCGCCGGCTTCGACGCCTCGCGCTTCTTGGTCGAGGCGAACTTGCGCGCGCCCTCGCCCGCATGCAGCTTGGAGATGGAGCCGGCGGCCATGGGGCTCGCAGTCGACTCGTAATCGTGATCGTCGACATAGCTCTGCTTGAAGTGGGATGCCATAACGGCCTCCTTTCCCGAGCGCTAGAGCTCGCTTCGCCCTTCGATGGCACGCGCGAGCGTGATCTCGTCGGCATACTCGACCTCGCTGCCAACGGGCAGTCCGATGGCGAAGCGGGAAACGCGGATGCCGAGGGCGCGGATGGTGCGCGAGAGGTACGTCGCGGTGGCCTCGCCCTCAACGTTGGGGTTGGTCGCGATGATAACCTCCTCCACCTCGGCGGATGCGAGGCGGGCGAGCAGCTCGCGCACATGGAGCTGCTCGGGTCCGATCTTGTCCATAGGCGAGATGACCCCGCCCAGTACATGGTAGAGCCCGTGGTAGGCGCCGGCACGCTCGATGGCGGTCACATCGCGCGGCTCCGAGACCACGCAGATGGTGGAGCGGTCGCGCGACTCGTCGGCGCAGATGGAGCAGGTGTCGCCCGTTGCGTAGTTGAAGCACACGGGGCAGAAATGCACCTGGTCGGTCACGTCGATGATGGCCTGAGCCAAGCGACGTGCCTCCTCCTTCTCGGCGGAGAGCAGGTGGAACGCGATGCGCTGCGCCGTCTTGGGACCGATGCTGGGCAGGCGCCCAAGCTCGTCGAGCAGACGCTGAAGCGCGCGGTTATCTCCGGGCGCCGCGGGCACGTTAGAACAGCCCCGGGATGTTGAGCCCGCCGGTGAGCGCGCTCATCGACTGGCTCGCGGTGGCCTCGGCGGACTCCATGGCATCGTTGACGGCAGCGATGATCATGTCCTCGAGCATCTCGATATCGTCGAGATCAACGGCCTCGGGGTCGATGGAAAGCGACTTGATGCGCAGGTCGCCGGTCACGGTGGCCTTGACGGCGCCGCCGCCCGTGGATGCCGTGAACTCGGACTCCATGAGCTTGGCCTGAGCGGCCATCATCTGCTCCTGCAGCTTCTGAGCCTGCTTCATCATCTGCTTCTGGTTCATACCACCCATGTTGGGACGTCCGTACGCCATGGGCTAACCCCTCTCTCAGTCGTCTCCGTCTTCGGAGTAGTCTTCTCCATCGTAGCCATCGAGATCGTCGAACTCGTCGTCATCAGTCGATTCGACAGCTTCTTTATCTTCTTTGCCCGATTCTTCCACAACGATGCTCACGCCCTTGCCGAAGGCCCCCTCGAGCATGGCGGCAAGCTGGGCGAGCTCGCTGGGCGTTGCCTCCTCGACCTCGTTCACGACCTGCGGAGCAGGGGGCTCGACGGGAGCTGGCGCGGGCTTTGGCTGCGGTGCCGGCGCAGGTGCAGGTGCCGGTCGTGGCGCGGGCGCAGACTGAGGTTGCGGCGCGGGCGCAGGCTGCGGCTGAGGTGCGGGCGCAGGCGCGGGCTCGTCCCACGGCATGGGCTCGTACGCCTCGGCCGGCGCGTAGTCGTATGCCGACGCGGGAACCTCCTCGTAGACGGGCTCGTACGCGGGAACAGGCTGCGGCGCAGGGACCGGCGCTGGGACAGGAGCCGAAACCGGGGCTGGCGCGGGAACCGCAGGTGCGGGCGTCACGCCGGCCGACTCGTGGCACGTGAACGTGCGCGGGCCGAACACCTCGGAGATGGTCGCATTGAGCAGCACGCGCACGTCGTCGCGCGAGAGCATCTGCATCGCGAATCGGGAACCCGTGGGGAATCCGATGCTGAGCGTCTTGCCGTCGTCCTCCTCGAGAACCGCGTTGGCGAGCAGCGATCCCTTTGCGGCGCTGTTGGCCTTGATCTTGTCGACCACCTGACGCCACTTGCGCTGGA
>CAMNAH010000079.1 GCA_946530775.1 uncultured Coriobacteriales bacterium | reverse complement strand
AAGAAGCTCGCGCAGGCGGGCTCTGCGGTGCGCATCTCGGCGCTTCGCGGCGTGGGCTATTACCTCGAGGAGAACGACGGATGATCAGGCAGCTGCGCCGCAAGTTCATCATCGTGGCGCTCGCAAGCGTCGCGCTCGTGCTGCTCGTGATCGTGGGCGGCATCAATATCGCCAACTACGTCTCGGTCACCGCGCGCCAGGATGCGCGCGCCGACCTCGTTGCCATGACCGACGGCCAGCTCTCGGAGTTCGGATGGGACTTCGGCGGCGACCACGGGGCAGGCAAGGGCCCCGGCGGTCCCGCGGACGGCTGGGGGAGAGATGCCGGCGCCATGCGGCGCGACCTGGGCGAGGAGACGCCCTTCGACACGCGTTACTTCATCGTGTGGATCGATGATGATGCCGATGACGATGAGTTCCTCGCCGTGTCGGCGGAGCTCTCGCACATCGCGTCGATCGATGCCGTCGAGGCGCTCGAGCTGGGCGAGGCGGCCTGGAGGACGGGCCGCGAGCGCGGCACCATCTCGGGTTACCGGTTCCTACGCTGCGAGATCGACGACGAGGACGCCGTCGTCTTCATCGACACCTCGCGCGATATGTCGTCGTTCACCTCGTTTGCCCTGGCGAGCGCCGTGGCGAGCGTCGCCGGCCTGCTTGCCGTGGCTGCCATCCTCGTGCCCGTCTCCGCCATCGTGGTGCGGCCCATCGAGGAGAGCCAGGAGCGCCAGCGCCGCTTCGTGACCGATGCGAGCCACGAGCTCAAGACGCCGCTCGCCATCATCTCGTCGAGCGCGGATGTGCTCGAGATCGAGAACGGCGAGAGCGAGTGGATCGAGAGCATCCGCCATCAGGTGGGCCGTCTCTCCGATCTCACCTCGAAGCTCGTGACCCTCACCAAGGCCGAGGAGGGCACCGCCAGCATGCAGGTGGCCGATTACAACCTCACGGCGCTCATCGAGGAGGTCGCCTCGGAGTTCGAGCCGGTCGCGGTGGCGAACGGCAAAAGCCTCGCCGTCCGCGTTGCACCGGCGCAGACTGCGCGCGGCGACAAGACGCTCGTGCGCCAGGTTGTCTCGCTTCTGCTCGACAACGCCCTCAAGCATTCGAACGATGGGGGAGAGGTGCGCATCTCGGCGGAGTCGCGTCGCGGCCATGCGCGCATCGACGTGTGGAACACCGTCGACGAGATCGCGCCCGGCAACCACCCCGAGTTCTTCGAGCGCTTCTACCGTGCCGACGAGGCGCGCTCGTCCTCGGGCGGCCATGGCATCGGACTCGCGGTGGTCTCGGCCATCGCCGAGGCCCATGGCGGCAGCGTCTCTGCCAACTCCGCCGACGGCCGCTCCCTCGAGATCGCCGTCAGCCTGTAGCCAAACTACTTCATCCGCAGCTTAAACGCCCTTTAGGTTGGGTTTAAGTCACCTCCCTATAGTGTTCTCGACACTCAAGGAGGTGGCAATCATGGCAAACCAGTTCGTCTTCAAGCGCTACGAGATCAAGTACCTCGTCACCGACGAGCAGCGCGCCCGTCTCGAGCGCGCCATGGCGCCCTACATGGTGGCCGACGAGCACGGCGAATCGACCATCTGCAACGTCTACTACGACACGCCCTCGCATCTGCTCATCCGTCGCTCCTGCGAGAAGCCGCTCTACAAGGAGAAGGTCCGCGTGCGCTCCTACGGCCGCTACACCGAGGGCAAGGAGATGTTCGTGGAGCTCAAGAAGAAGTACGACGGCGTGGTGTACAAGCGCCGCACCGTGGCCGACCCCGCCCGCACCGCGGAGCTGCTTTCCGGCACGGCCCGTCCCGCCGACCAGATCGAGCGCGAGATCGTCTTCACGGCCCAGCGCTACGGCAACCTCGTTCCCGCCTGCTATATCGCATACGACCGCTGCGCGTACTTCGCCAAGGACGACTACGGCTTCCGCATCACGTTCGACCGCAACATCCGCACCCGCACCGAGCGCCTCTCGCTTGCCGAGGACACCGACGGCGAGCAGCTCCTCGAGCCCGGATGCTCCCTCATGGAGGTCAAGTGCGCTGGCGCCATGCCGCTCTGGCTTGTCCGCGAGCTCACGGAGATGAGGCTCTACAAGACGTCCTTCTCCAAGTACGGCACCGCCTGGGAACGTTCGGGCGCCGTGGTCGACACCATGCCCGTCTCGACGCCCCTGCGCTCCGTGCGCCCCGTCTACGCACCTGCTCCCATCCCGTTTCCCGCCCGCACCCGTACCCAGCGTCGCGCCGCCTCTGCGCACGTGGCATAGATAGGAAGTGACCCATCATGTTCGAATCCCTCTTCGCAACCACCGCAACCACCTCGTCGTTGAGCCTGGCCCCCATGCTCGCCGCCATCGTGGCAGCGCTGCTCCTCGGCCTCGGCCTGGCCTGGATCTACACCCTGCGCAGCCGCGCGTCCCGCTCGTTCGTGCTCGCGCTCGCCGTCCTTCCCGCCATCGTCGCCGTGGTCATCATGATGGTCAACGGCAACGTGGGCGCCGGCGTCGCCGTCGCAGGCGCATTCTCGCTCGTGCGCTTTCGCAGCGCTCCCGGCTCCGCCCGCGACATCAGCTTCATCTTCCTCACCATGGCGGTCGGTCTGGTCTGCGGCATGGGCTACGTGGCCTACGCGGTCATCATCACGGCTGTCCTGGGTGCCGTTCTCGCCTTCTACCAGCTCTCCGGCCTTGGCACCAAGAGCGACTACCGCGATCGCACCCTGAAGATCACCATCCCCGAGGACCTGGATTACGTGGGGCTCTTCACCGACATCTTCGCCAACTACACCACCTATCACGAGCTGGTATCGGTCAAGACCACCAACATGGGCAGCCTCTACAAGCTGAGCTACGACATCGGCATCGCCGACCCCGCTCACGAGAAGGCCATGATCGACGAGATCCGCTGCCGCAACGGCAACCTCGAGGTGGCGCTGACCCGCCAGGAGACGGCGAGCGAGGGGCTGTAAGCTCGGTTGGGCATCACCATCGCGACTCGGCGCGGACGGACATGGCTCCGTCCGCGTTTTCGTGGACTGCGCAAACGCGCATTCGGTATGGGTATACTTGAGACTGTGTGTTCCCGCGTGAAAAGAGCTTCGATGGAAAACCAGCAGCCCAACCAGTATCAGGCTCCTGCATACGCCCAGAATCCCCCCGTGGCCCCGCAGCAGGTCGCGCCGCAGCCGCAGCCGACCGCACCGCAGCCGACCGCGCCGCAGCCGCAGCAGGCGTATGTGCAGCCGACGCCCGCCTACGTGCAGCCTGCAACGGCAAAGCCCAAGAAGGGCTGGGGCAAGCTCATCCTCGCGCTCGTCCTCGTGCCGCTCTTCATCGTCGGCGAGCTCGTGGGCATGCTCATCGCGGATGCGCTGAACCTCGACGACGTGGGGCTCAACCTCATGGCCGAGGCCTGCGGCGCCATCTCGATGCTGATCCCGTGCCTTGTGCTCGGCGGCACCAAGCTTCTGAACATCACCAAGGAGTCGTGGAAGATCGGCTGGCATGGGCTGTGGTGGTCCATCGCGATCTCCGCGGGCATCGCGATCTACGATCTGTATTGGACCATCTCCGAGGGCGAGCTCAACCTGGTGCCCGATTGGCCCTGGCAGCTGTTCCTCTCGCTTATCTTCTGCATCTTCATCGGCTTCTTCGAGGAGTTCATGACGCGCGGCCTCGTGCTGAACGGCCTGCTCGCGCGCATGGGCACCAATCGCAAGGGCGTGGTGTGGGCCTGCATCCTGAGCGCGGTCTTCTTCGGCATGCTCCATGTGGACCTCTCGCGCATCGGCGATATCACCTTCCTGGAGTTCGCCCAGGGCATCCTCAAGGTGCTCCAGACCGGCATGTACGGCTTCGCCCTCGCTGCAGTCGTGTGCAAGACGGGCGAGCTGGTGTCGGCATCGCTGCTCCACTGCCTCGATGACTGGCTCCTCTTCATGCTGACCTTCGTCATGGGCGAGTCGCTCGAGACCGAGTACGTGGCGTCGGGCACCGAGGAGGGCATCGCCACGGTGGTCGTCTACCTCGTCTGCATCGCGCTCTACATTCCGCTGGTCATCCGTGCGGTGAAGACGCTCAAGACGCTCGACATTCCCAACCGCGGCGCGTTCTTCCGCGAGGCCGCCGCGGCGGCCCAGCCTGCACCTGCGGCTCCTACGGGCTACGCTGCGCCCGCGTTCGCGCCCCAAGCGGCGGCACCGACGGCCCCCGCGGCTCCCGTGGCTCCGCAGGGCTATCCGGTACAGCAGCGGCAACAGGCGGCTCCCGCGGCTCCGCAGGGCTATCCGACGCAGCAGGCGGCAGCGCCCACTCAGCAACCCTACGTTCCGCCCTTCGTGCCGGTTCCTCCGCAGCAGCCCGCGCCGCCGGCCAATTTGATTCCTACCGAGATTCCCGAGAGCTCGCTGTTCCGGACTGGTCAAAGCGACGTTCCACCCGCGCCGACACCGCAGGACCCACAAACAGGCCGGTAAACGCCGGGAACAGCCCCTTCACGATGGCATAGGCGAGGTTGCGTCCGTAGACGAACTTGATGAGCTGGCCGATGCCCGTGAATCCGCCCACGATGATGCCGCAGACGAGCAGGCGCACGAGCTTCTGCTTGGTGCTGCAGTCAGTGGAGAAGCCCACGTAGCGCTTCTCGAGGAACCACCCGGCAGCCACGCCGATGAGGATTCCCGCCTGGCTGTAAGCATCGAGCTTCATCGGGGCGGGGTCGACGAGCAGCACACCGTTAAGGTAGTCCATGGGGTAGGGCTTGAGCTCGGTGTAGACGAGCATCACGGCGCAGATGACGATGGCCGCGATGAGGACGGTCGTGTCCTTGATGGCACCGTTGTTGATGCGATCGAAGATCACCTGAGAAAGCCAGAGCGAGAGCGCGGCCACCGCGAAGCCCGCGATCACGTCCTGGGGCGTGTGCACGCCGAGGAAGTTGCGCGAGAAGCCGATGAGCAGCATCACCGCGGTGCATGCGATGGCCACCGCGCGCTTGTGGCGGAAATACCAGGCGGCAGATCCGAAGGTCGAGGCACCTGCCTGCGTGTGGCCGCTTGGGAACGAGTAGCCCGTGGCGTGCTTGAGCGCGTCTACGGAGGGCAAGACGCGCACGTCGCGGATCCAGGGCCTGTAGGCGCAGACGGTGTCCTTGATGAACTGGTTGATGTTGTTGCCGATGGCGAGGTTGGTCAGCACGAAGAGGCCGGCGCGCTTATCGACGACCCAATAGAGCAGGCAGGGAACAAGCGCCACGATGGGGCCGTCGCAGATATGCGAGACAAGGTTCATGAGCATCTCGATGAAGGGGCCGAGCGCCTCGCGGATGCCTTGGAGCCAGAGCAGATATTCGATATCCATGGGATCCTTCCGTTCGTTGCATCGCCCTCCATTGTACAGGCTCTATGCCATCTGCCATTTGTGCAGCTTCTATCGTTTGGCGCTGGAATCGAACGGATACCGAAAAACGCATGCGCCAGGCGCCCGTTTCCCTACGCTTGAGCTAGGTTCATTGTTTCGGACGAGGAGGTCCCTATGGGCAAGTTCTCTATCCGCACCACCGAGAAGGGCTGCCGTTTCGTGCTCAAGGCCGGCAACGGCGAGGTTATCGCCACCTCTCAGACGTACGCCTCCATGGACGGCTGCACCAACGGCATCGAGTCCGTGCGCACCAACGCCCCTATCGCCAACGTCGAGGACCAGACGGTCGAGGGCTTCGAGAAGCAGTCCTGCCCCAAGTTCGAGGTCTATGTCGACAAGGCCGGCGAGTTCCGCTTCCGCCTGCTCGCCAAGAACGGCCAGAACATCGCCGCCTCCGAGGGCTATACCCGCAAGGATAGCTGCATGAACGGCATCGAGTCCGTGCGCAAGAACGCCGTCGACGCCGAGGTCG
>CAMNAH010000078.1 GCA_946530775.1 uncultured Coriobacteriales bacterium | reverse complement strand
AGCTGCATGAACGGCATCGAGTCCGTGCGCAAGAACGCCGTCGACGCCGAGGTCGTGCAGGAGGACTAGGCTCTGCTGGCGGGCGGATCCCGCCTCATAATCAGCGCGTGAACACGAGCGTCTCTCCCTGCGAGAGGCGCTCGTCGTATGTGTAGCCGCGCTCGTCGAAGCCGCGGAGCCCTGCGAGGTCCTCGATGCCCTGCTCGGCGCACCAGCGCACGAAGGTACCGCGGGCTGCCTTGGCCTCGGTGGAGCGCTGGACGAGCTTGCCGTTACGTACCTCGCCGAAAAGGCAGGTCGTGATCTTGGGCAGGCCCTCTGCCGCGTACGCCGTGAGCGCGCGGGAGTACTCGACCGATGCCACGTTGACGATGTCGGTGAAGCCTTCGTCGGCAAGCGAGCGCAGGAGGCTGTCGCCCCAAAAGCCATAGAGGTCCGAGAAGCCGTCCACCGCGAGTTTCTGGCCCATCTCGAGGCGGTAGGGCACCACGCCGTCGAAGGGCGCGAGCACGCCGTAGAAGCCCGAGAGGATGCGCAGATGGTCGCGCAGGTACTCGAGGCAACGCCCGTCCATGATGGAGGCGGCCAGATGCTGGAACGCGATGCCCTCGTAGGATACGACGGCCGCGGTGGCGTCGCGGTGAAGGTCCATCCCACGCAGGCGCTCCACGTTGAGGGCGGTGAGCGCATCGCTCGTCTTCCAGAGCGCCTTGAGCTCGGCGGGGGAGAGCGCCTGCAAGACGTGCATGAGCTGCTCGGTGCGCGCTATGAAGCGGGGCTCGCCTTCCGCATAGGGAGGGCCGTCCACCACGTTCATCTTCTTGGCGGGGGAGTGCACCAGCGCAAGCCTCATCGCGTCTCACCCGTCCAATACCCGTAGCGCGGCTCCAACCTCAGCGCGAATCCCGCCGTGATGAGAAACGATGCCGCCTCGGCCACGAGCATGGCATACCAGATGCCGTCCGCGCCAAAGATGAGCGGCAGCAGATACACGCAGCCTATCTCGAAGACGATCGTGCGCATGAACGAGATGAAGGCGCTCACGATGCCATTGCTGAGCGAGGTGAACAGCGACGATCCGTAGATGTTGAAGCCCATGATCAGAAACGCCCCGGAGTAGAGCGTGAACGCATGCACGGTGAGGTCGAGCAGCTCGGGCTCGTCGCGCACGAACAGCATCGAGAGGGGTGTAGCGAGCAGCTGCGTGGCGGCGAACATGGCAAGACCCGTGAGTCCGATCACGACGAGGCTGCGCCTGAAGAGGCTCCTCATCTCGCGCGTGTTGCCCGCCCCGAAGTTGTAGCCCATGAGCGGCGCGCAGCCTATGGAATAGCCGATGAAGATCGAGTTGAACGCGAAGCCGAAGTACAAAATGATGCTGTAGGCCGCCACGCCCGCATCGCCCAGCCAGGCGAGCAGCTGCACGTTGAAGGCCATCGAGACGAGCGACGACGAGACGTTGGAGACGAACTCCGACGATCCGTTGAAGCAGGCCTCCGCGAGGACGGGCAGGTCGATCTTGGGCTTGACGAAGCGCAGGCTGCTCGTGTTGGGACGCGAGAAGTATATGAGCGGGATCGCCGTGGCAAGCGCCTCGCCGGCGATGGTCGCGATGGCGGCGCCGGTGACGCCCATGCCCATGGCCCCCACGAAGATCGCATCGAGCGCGATGTTGGTGATGCCTGCAGCCGCGGTGTTCGCGAATCCCATGCCGGGCTTGCCGGCGGTTGCGAAGAAGTTCTGGAAGAGCAGCTGGCAGGAATCGAAGGGCAGGCCTATGAGCAGGATCGAGCCGTAGGTCACGGCGAGCTCGAGCATCTCCCCCTCGGCGCGGAAGGCCACCATGAGGGGGCGCAGGAAGATGAGGCCCACGATGGCGAGCGCGATGGTGAGGACGACGTTGGCGATCGCGAAGAAGGTGAAGCGCTCCTGGGCGAGCTCTTCATCGCCCGCGCCGCGTGTGCGCGCCACGATGGCGCTGCCGCCGGTGCCGAGCATGAAGCCCACGGTTGCGAGGAACATGGGGACTGGCCAGACGAAGTTCACCGCGGCGAGCGCGGTCGAGCCCGCCCAGTTGGAGACGAAGAGGCCGTCCGTCATCACATAGAGCGATTTGAAGAGCATCATCCCGATGGACGGCAGGGTGGCGCGGAAGAGCCGCCTCATCGTGAAATGCTGTGACATATCGGTCGCCATGCCGCCCGCCGTCTCCCATCGCCGAATGCGCATCCTAGCTATTGTGCATGAGCGCCGCGCTCATGCAAGCGAAGGCGCGCGCATGCGGGTCCTATCCGCTAAATCTGCGTGCAGCGCTCTGGCAGCGGCCATCTGGCGCCATATTTGCGCCATTCCCATCCGACGCTGCCCACCATGTCGGCCGAGTCTCTTTTATGCAGCGTTTATCGAGGAAACGAGAGTATAAAAGGAAACAATATAGGGTGATGGTCCTTTTGATGCGATAACCTTTATCTTCGTAGTGGGTGATGCTGCGCCAAAACCTATAGATTTGTGAACGCGGGGGCCAAAATGCCGACACAAGAAGACGTTCGCGGCGCGCTAGCGAACGATGCCGCGGGCAACAAACTGTTCCCAACCGAGCGCCAGGCGCGCATCGTTGAGATGCTCGCGACGCAGCCAAAGATCCTCGCAGCCGACCTTGCGCGCGAATTCGACGTCTCATCGTTTACCGTGCGCGCCGATCTTGCAGCGCTCGAGGCGAAGGGCCTGCTCAAGCGCTGCTACGGCGGCGCCATCCCTGTAGGCAAGATGCCCGAGGCTCCCCTCTACGGGCAGAGCAGCGTCTACATGGCCGAGGAGAAGCGCAACATCGGCAAGAAGGCTGCCGAATACGTGCAGAACAACGACTGCATCCTCGTCGACACCGGCACCACCACCATCGAGCTTGTGAAGGCGCTCGACCCCGCGCTCACACTCTCCATCGTGACCAACGACATTGCCATCGCCGACTACGTGGGAAGCGCCCTTCCGCACGTGACCGTCATGCTGCTCGGCGGCTTCATGCGCCATGGCTTCCGCTACACTTCGGGCCCGATGGTGCTCGAGCAGCTCGCGCGCTTCAACGCCGACAAGGTGTTCCTCTCGGCGAACGGCTTCACACCCGAGCAGGGCTTCATGTCGGAGGATACCGACCAGGCCATGATCAAAAGCGAGTTCCTCAAACGTGCGGGAACCTCGTTCATGCTGATGGACGAAACCAAATTCGGCTCGCGCGCGCTGTTCACGTTCGCAACGGGCAACGACGTCGATTTTCTCATCACCAACGAGAAGCCTATGAAGGACTACGCCGATGCCCTCGGCAGGTTCAAGGGCATGCACCTGATCGTGAGCGGCTGATAGGCCGCTGCGCGCCTCGTGCTGCCCCGTTTGGGCCCTGCTACAGTATCCACGCTGCTCCGTTCGCAATCGGTGTACTCCGTTCGCGAACGGAGTAGATAATCATCGAGAAAACCTGCTCCGTTCATGAACGGTGTACTCCGTTCGCAATCGGTGCGGGTATGAAAAAGCGGGCCGGACATGGATTTGTCCGACCCGCCTTCAAGATGCCCTGCTCCAGGCCTACTTCTTGCCGGAAAGCTTCTTCTTGAGGATCTTGATCTCGCGCTTGAGGGCGTAGGGGATGATGTACTTGAGCTTGTCGTCGACCTTGCCCATGTTGGAGCACTCGGGCAGCTCGCGCGAGAGGTGGATGGCGTCGAAGTCGCACTTGGTGGTGCAGACGCCGCAACCCACGCACTTGTTGGGATCGACCACCGAGGCACCGCACTTGAGGCAGCGCGCGGTCTCGATCTTGACCTGCTCCTCGGTGAGCGTGAGATGCCAGTCGCGCTGGGTCTTGTGGATGTCGATGCCCTCGCGCACGCCCTCGTGCTGACGGCCCGCGTGGTCGTAGTCGTTGGGGTTGAGCACGATGTCGTTCTTGTCGAGCTCCACGTAGTAGCGCTGGTTGCGACCGGTGGTGAGGGAGTTGCCGGGCTGCACGAAGCGGTGGATGGAGATGGCGGCCTCGTGGCCCTGGGCGATGGCATCGATCACGAACTTGGGGCCAGTGAGGGCGTCGCCGCCCACGAAGACGTCGGCCTGGGCGGTCTGGAAGGTCTTGGGGTCGGCCTTGGCGCGCATGCCGCGGTCGAGCTCGACGGCCTCGCCCTCGAGCATGGTGCCCCAGTCGATGGCCTGGCCGATGGACATGACCACGTTGTCGCAGGCCACGGTGACGGTATCGGTCTCGTCGTAGGTGGGGGAGAAACGCCCATCCTTGTCGTAGACGTTGGTGCAGCGCTTGAACGTGATGCCGCACACCTTGCCGCGCTTGTTGCGCTCGATGGCGACGGGGCCCCAACCGTTCACGATCTCGACGCCGTCGCCCTCGGCCTCCTCGCGCTCCTCAGGCGTTGCGGGCATCTCGTCGCGCTGCTCGAGGCAGTACATCGAGACGGCCTTGGAGCCGGCGCGCACGGCGGCGCGGGCGGCATCGATGGCAACGTTGCCGCCGCCCACCACGACGGTGGTGCCGGGGAGCTCGACGGATTCGTCGGCGAGCACGCGGCGCAGGAAGTCGACGGCGGTCTCGACGCCGGCGCCCTCCTCGCCCTCGATGCCGGCAAGACGGCCCTTCTGCGCGCCGATGGCGAGGTAGAAGGCGTCATAGCCCTGCTCGCGCAGCTGGTCGAGCGTGACGTCCTTGCCCACCTCGACGCCGCAGCGGATCTCGACGCCCATGGCACGCAGCACGTCGATCTCGGCCTCGACCACGTTCTTCTCGAGCTTGTATGAGGGGATGCCGTAGACCATCATGCCGCCGGGCTTCTCGTTCTTCTCGAACACGGTGGGCGCGTAGCCCAGGTTGGCCAGGTAGTAGGCACAGGTGAGGCCTGCAGGGCCGGCGCCCACGATGGCGACCTTTTGCTTGTACGGGCCCTTGAGCGACGGCTGCATCGAGGGCGGCACGAAGCGCGTCTCGGCGTTGAGGTCGAGCTCGGCGAGGAACTTCTTGACGGCCTCGATGGACACGGGGTCGTCGATGAGGCCGCGCGTGCAGGCGTCCTCGCAGCGGTGGTTGCAGATGCGGCCGCAGACGGCGGGGAAGGGGTTCTCCTTCTTGATGAGCGCGAGCGCCTCGGTGTAGCGGCCCTCGGCGGCGAGCTTGAGATAGCCCTCGATGCCGATGTGCGCGGGACAGGCCACCTTGCAGGGCGCGGTGCCGGTGTCGTAGGTCTCCTTGCGATTGTTGTCGCGGTAGTCGGGATCCCACTTCTCGGGGCCCCACTCGTTGTCGTCGGGCAGCTCGTGGCGCGGGTACTCGATGGCGCCGTGGCTGGTGCAGAGCCTCTGGCCCAGCTTCACCGCGCCGGCGGGGCAGTTCTCGACGCACTGGCCGCAGGCGACGCAGTTGGCGGGGTCGACATGCGCGACATAGGCGGAGCGGCTGAAGTTGGGCGTGTTGAAGAGCTGCGAGGTGCGCAGGCCGAAGCACACCGACTTCTGGCAGTTGCAGATCGCGAAGATCTTCTCCTCGCCGTCGATGTTGGTGATCTGGTGCACGAAGCCCAGGTCCTCGGCGCGCTGGATGATGGCGAGCGCCTCCTCCTTGGTGACGTAGCGGCCCTTGCCGGTCTGCACCTCGTAGTCGGCCATGTCGCCCACGCCGATGCACCAGCCCTCGGGGTCGTCGCCGGTGTTCACGCCGCGCACGGTCTCGGACATGCGGCACGAGCACACGGCGCTCGAGAAGCGGTCGTACTTGTCGAGCCAGTGCGAGATATGCTCGACCGAGATGGAGCGCTCCTCCTGGGCGATGGCCTTCTCGACGGGGATGACGTGCATGCCCAGGCCGCCGCCTCCGGGCGGGACCATGGGGGCGACCTGCGAGGGGCCCGTGACCGCGATGCGCTCGAAGTAGGTGCTCATCTCGGGGTGCTCCTCGAGGGC
>CAMNAH010000077.1 GCA_946530775.1 uncultured Coriobacteriales bacterium | reverse complement strand
CCCCACCCTCACGTTCAACACCATCGGACGCCACCAGAGCAGGCTCGCCCGCACCGCCATCTCGTCGAACCTCTCGCCTTGGTTCAGCAAGTGCGACATGAACCAGATCTACAACGTGGCCATCAGCCATGGCGAGGGCCGCTTCGTGTGCTCGGACGAGATGCTCCAGCAGCTGCGCGAGCACGGCCAGGTTGCCACGCAGTACGTGGCGCCCAACGGCCGCGCGCTCGAGCACCTCACCACCAACCCCAACGGCTCGGTCTTCAACATCGAGGGCATCACCAGTCCCGACGGCCGCATCCTGGGCAAGATGGGTCACAGCGAGCGCTCCGGCGAGGGCCTTTACAAGAACGTCCCGGGCGTGTCGTACCAGCCCATCTTCGAGGGCGGCGTGAGCTACTTCCTCGACTAGCAGCTGCTCCGCGTACGTATGCTCCAGCCACACTAAGGGCGCCCTTGGTGTGGCTGGTTTTCTTTACCGCAGGTCACACGTTAGTGCAGTGGGTTAACAAGCGCTTAGTGTGGCCGACCATCGTTCTTGTCATGGCACACGAAGAGGTAGTTCTCATCGTCCGAGAAGTCCAGATCGGTGCACTCGACCATCTCGACCTTGCCGAAGTGCCGCTCGAGCAGCTCGCCCACCTCGGCGAGGCGCGCATAGTCGAGATGCGAGGTCACGACGTTCACCAGGTAGAGTCCGCCCTTGTTAAGGTGGGCCTTTACCAGCTCGACGCCGTCGTCCGTCGCGAAGTCGGCCACGGCCTGCGCTGACGCGAAGAGGTCGTTGATGATGACGTCGTAGGTCTTTCCGCAGGTGGCAAGGTAGGTATGGGCGTCTCCGATGAGGATATGCAGCCGCTCCCCCACCCTGCGCTCGAGCTCCTCGAGGAAGAACCAGCGCCGCGCGAGGTCGATGATAGCGGGGTCGGCCTCGACCACATCCATGTGCAGCTCGGGGTGCGCGATGAGCGCATGCTTGGGATACGCGAAGGCACCGCCGCCGAGCATGAGAACGTCATGGGCATCGCCTTTGGCCGCGACCGCGCGCTCGAAGGCGCGGTAGTACTCGAACGGCAGCTCGAAGCGGTCCTCGCCCAGATACGTGCCCGATTGCACCGAGCGCCCCACGGCGAGCATGCGCACGGGCCGGCCGGCGCCATCCTCCACGGTGAAGACCACCGCGTGGCCGAACATCGTGTTGAAGCGGAAATGCGGGTCTGCTCGGCGGATCAGCCGCGCGATGGCCGTACCCGCCGAGACGAGCATCGCCGCGGTCGCAACCGCTGCACCGCGCAAAATCCTCTTATACCGCTCGTCGCGTTCCATGCCACCCCCATACCGAGCACTTTTGTACAAACTACCGCTTACAAAAGTATCATCTTTGACCGTTCGCCGCTCGAATTCGGAAAGCTACAATCGCAAGGGTAGGCATTCAACTTCTGAAAGGGTGATTCCCATGGATCTGCATCTCCAGGACAAGGTCGCTATCGTCACCGGCGGAACCGGCGGCATCGGCACCGCCATCGTGAAGGCGTTCCTGCGCGAGGGCGCCAAGGTGGCCTTCTCCTCCACCAGCCAGGCCAAGATCGACGCGCTGCTGCCCACCCTCGACGCCGCCGAGGGCCAGGTCAAGGGCTATGTTGCCGACATGACCAAGGAAGAGGACATCAAGAACTTCGTCGAGGCCGTCAAGGCGGACTTCGGCACGTTCGACATCGTCGTCCCCAATGCGGGCTACGAGGGCCAGGCCCATCCCGTCCAGGACATGACGCTCGAGCTCTTCGAGAAGGTCTACATGCTGAACATCTTCGCGGTGATGCTTACCATGAAGTACACCGCCCCCGAGCTCATCGCGAAGCAGTCGGGTGCCGTCGTGGTGATCGCCTCCGGCGCCGCCTACGAGCCCACCGCGGGCAACAGCGCGTACGTCTCGTCCAAGTACGCTGTCGCGGGCCTCACCAAGTGCGTCGCCATGGAGCTCGGCCCCGTGGGCGTGCATGTGAACTACATCTGCCCCGGCCCCGTGGACACGCCCATGATGCTCCGCATCGAGAAGGACTTCTTCCCCGAGCTGTCGCACGAGGAGGCCATGGCCGCCCTGGCAGGCGCCTACGCCATGGACAAGCGCTACGCCAAGCCCGAGGAGGTTGCCGACGCCGTGCTCTACCTGGCCTCCGACGTCTCCGCCCACACCGCGGGCATGGGCATGCACATCGACTCCAAGGTCGCTGCCGCCAACTAGGCCACGCGAAAACCGCCGCACGCAAAAGCCCCGCCGCATCTGCGACGGGGCTTTTTGGCACAGTCTCCCGGGGAGCGGTGTGCCACTATGCTTTCTGAGCGCGCGCCAGCTTGAGCGAGGCGATGAGGAAGAGCACCTGAGCGCAGGTATTCACGCCCTCGCCGATCCAGTTCATCGCGGGGTTCGCGAAGTCCTTGCTCGAGAGATAGCCCATCCCGAGCGTGAAGACAAACGACACGATGAAGAGCACCGCAGCTGCACCGGCCCCGCGCTTGCGGGCGATCTTTGCAAGCGAGAAGTCCATCATCGCCACGCCGGCCACCATCGCCGTCACGAACACGAAGGTGCCCTTGAACGCGGCGGGAGCTGCGGCGGCCGCGAGCGCGCCGGACTCGTCCTTCTGCTTGAAGAACGCCAGCGCCACGCAACCCAGTCCGGCCAGCAGGAATCCCGTAGACTGCATGGGGAAGAACGCGCTGCTGAGCGCCTGGAAATCGCAGACGCCCGCCGCATAGAGCAGCTTCCACGTTGCCTTGAAGAGGCCCGCCACGAACACCATGATGGTGCCCGCAGAGAAGATCGCGAACGCGCCCTTGCTCATCTCGGCATAGAGCGCACGCTGCAGCACGATCGCCGCAACGAGGAAGAGCGCCACGGGAACATAGTCCACCAGCGCCATAGGAACGGTCATACCAAGCGCCCCCTAGTCCTTGTAGCTGCCGATATGGCTCACGGGGATGAAGGGCACGATGAGCGGCGTGCTGTCGGCGTAGGCGCGGTACTCGGGCTTGTGGCCGTTGGCCTTCTCCTGGCGACGGTCGAGACGCTGGGCGCCGTTGATCATGATGTAGACGATGGCCACGTATCCGATGATGGCGAAGAGCCACTGGCCGATGCCCCTATAGGTCGTAAGACCGCCGATGAACACGCCGGTCCAGAAGGTGATCTCGCCGAAATAGTTGGGGCAGCGCACCGACTTGAACAGGCCCTCGGTAGCAACCATGTCGGGACGCTTGGCCTTCTGCTCGCTCTTCTGCTTGTCGGCCACGGCCTCGATGGAGACGCCGATCACGCTGATGAAGACGCCGAGGATGGTGGTCATGAGCTCGGCGCCGTTGCCGTTCATGATGCGGAAGAACACGGGCGAGGTCTGCACCACGTAGAGCGCGGCCGCGAAGATCCAGATGGCCACCTTCACGAAGATGGGCATGGGCTTATCGCCCGCGGTGTCCTTGGACGCCTGGTCGAGCACCTTCTTGTAGCTCGCGTTCTTGAGCTCGCGCATGAGCAGGAAGCCCGCAAGGCGCGCGCCGTAGACGATGAACAGCAGGCACGCGGTGACGGTGGCGAAGCCCATGGGCTGCGCCTGGTTGATGCCGATGAAGAGGTAGCTCACGCCCATCAGCGCCACGGAGATGCCGTAGCCGATGGAGAGGAACCACACGAAGTTCTTGAAACCGCAGCAGCAGCCCACGGCCGAGATCAGAAAGAGAATACCCAGAAAACCCCAGTACATGGTGATTTAAGCCTCCTTGTTGAAGCTCTCGTAGATGTAGTCCTTGAAGCTGTGCTCGCCCACGTGGGTGTCGCCCACCATTTCCTCGGTGAGGGTCCACTTGGAGAAGCGGATGATGGCCGACTTGCCGTTCTTCTTGTTCTTGGGCAGCGCGGCCAGCACGTCGAAGAGGAACGCGGGCGCATGCTTGATGACGGCGGGCTTGCCGGCGGCGTCGAAGCACATGCGGGCGATCTCCTCGTAGGACCAGGTCTCCTTGCCGCCCACGTTGTAGGTCACGTTGGTGTCGTGCATGTGGTCCACGATGAAGGCCGCGAACTCGGGGCAATCAACCACATTGGCGTGCACGGCCTGCTTGCCGAGCAGCGACACCGAGCCGCTCTCGATCATGGGCTTGAACACCTTGACGATGTCGTAGAAGTAGCCCGTGGGACGGTGGATCACGTAGTCGATGCCGCTCTTCTTGAGGTCGGCCTCCATGAGGGCCTTGGCGTGCACCATCGGCACGGTGTCGGGGGCCTTGTCGGCCTTGATGACCGAGATGTACACGAACTTCTTGACGCCCGCGCGCTTGGCCTCGTTCAGGATGTTGAGGTTGCCGTGGTAGTCGATGTCGTAGGCGGTGACCTTGGCGCTCGCGGTGGTGAGGCCCACGGTGGTGATGACCACGTCGGCGCCGTCGCAGAGGCCCTCGAGCGACGCCGCATCGGTGGCGTCGAGCTTCTTGTAGGTGTAGGCGCTCTTGTCGACGCCCTCCACCTCGCGGTCGATCACGTCGGCGGCGACCACATCGTAGCCGCGGTCGACGAGGACCTTCAGGATCTCGGAGCCCAGCTTGCCGTAGGCTCCGGCGAGAACGACCTTCTCCATTGTTGTTTCTCCTTTCGCGGTGAGCAACGCGCTCGCCTTACTTGCCCTTTTCCTTGGAGCGCTTGTCGTTGATGATCTTCATGTGCTCGGCCGTGACCTCGGTCACGCCGTTCTCCTTGGCCCACGCCACGCAGCCCTTGAGCACCGTGGGCAGGAACACGCGCGGCACGTTGACGATGGTCTGGAGCGCGTCGTCGGTGAAGTGCACGTCGGGATCCACGCGGTCCGCGGCGTAGCGCACCGAGTCGAGCGTGGTGGCGCGCACCTGCAGCAGCTCGGGGATGGGCCTGCGGAACTTGGTGTACCAGAAGTTCTTGCTGTCACGGTAGCCGTAATCCACGGGCACGCGCGGGAAGTCACCGGCCTTGACGCCGTTGATGATGGCGTTGTAGTAGCGCTCCTTCATGAGGATCTTGTCGACCTTCAGGATGAACGTGGCGCCGAACTCCGAGGTGATGCCGTTGAAGTCGTGGTAGGGCGGCTGGTAGCCGTGGAGCTCGCCCGGCTTGCATTCGAAGCCGTTGTCGAGATCGCTCGCCCACGTGCACTCGATCACCTGGAAGGCGTCGGTGAGCACCTGCGGGCGCGGCTCGCTGGGATCGGCTGCGGCGCAGAGGCCCTCCTCCAGGCGGAACTTGCACTTGGGCATCTTCTCCTCGGGGGTGTCGCCCGGCCACGAGAGCTTGACGGCCTCCTTGAAGTACTTGCGGTCATCGGGGATGAAGTTGAGCGCGCACTTGCCCGTGCGCAGGATGTTCTGCGCGGTGTTGGACGAGTTGCGGCAGTTCAGCAGCATGGCGTAGAAGTCGCGCCCGGCCACGTAGTAGGGCTGCACCAGGCTGTACGGGCCCAGCGTGGTCTTGCCGTCCTCGGTGAGGGTGCTGATGATCACCGTGGGCATGGGGAAGAAGAGCGAGGTCTGGTAGAAGTTGTCTACGATCCTCAAATCTTTGAAGCTGCTCATATGGTCTCCTTTTCTAACCGATCAGCTTTTCCAACAGGGGCATGAGCTCGTCCGCGGGCCAGTCCTGCGTGGCCGCGGCGAGAAGCGATTCCGCCATGACCTTCTCGGCCGTGGCGCTGGGATGGCAGTCGAAGCGATACGCCAGCTCGCGCACGAGCTCGGCGATCTGGTCGCGCAGCATCTGATGGCGCACGGCGAACGAGCTGCCCGCGAGCGAGACGCCGCTCGAGCGGAACGTGGGCCGGTAGCGCTCTTCGAACTCGGCGATGCAGGCGAGAATGGCCGAGAAGCCCGCGCGCGCATCCGCGCAGCTCGCGATGCATTCGCGCGCACGCTCGACCTGCGCGAGCCAGTCGTCGAGGATGGCGTGGGCGATGAGGTC
>CAMNAH010000076.1 GCA_946530775.1 uncultured Coriobacteriales bacterium | reverse complement strand
TAAAGGCATAGGAAGTCGGATCCCAGGCCGTATAGCCCCTTGCCTCAAAGGTGGCCCGCAGGCCTCCCGACGGGAAGGAGGAGGCGTCGGGCTCGCCTTTTATAAGCTCCTTTCCGGAAAACTCCATGATCACGCCTCCGTCGGGAGAGGGTGCAATGAAGCTGTCGTGCTTCTCGGCGGTGATGCCCGTGAGCGGCTGGAACCAATGGGTGAAGTGCGTCGCCCCCTTCTCGACCGCCCAGTCCTTCATGGCGTCCGCGACGGCGTTCGCCACGCTGATGTCGAGCTCCACACCCTCGTCGATCGTCTTCTTCAGCGACTGGTAGACCTTCGCGGGGAGCTTGGCCCGCATTGCTCGATCGTCGAACACCATGCTTGCGAACATCTCGGGAACCGTATCCATGGCCAATCCTTTCTCGCGTCCCAACGCGACGAAGGCGCCTCTCCCCCACCTGGGGAAAGACGCCTTCGCCTTAAATACCGTATGTTGCCCGCGACAGCGGGTTCGAAGAGAAAAAGCGTCCTCGAGCTGCGATGCCCGAAGACGCCTTTGCCTTCCGAGATGGAGTTATAGCCCCCGCCCGCGGATTCCGTCAACGCCGTTTTCCGTTTGTTAATCTTGTCTATCGGCATTCTTTACAGCTGCGTTTCGGAATGTGGTCGTTTAGACGCTTGCGCCTTGAAGGCGCCCCGCGTTGCGTCTAGGATACGAGGCGATGAGCAAAGGCGTTCATCGTCGTGCAGGGAGCACCTGCGCGACGATGAACGCCTTTTTCGTTTTGAAAGGACGGCTTATGGAACGGGAAGGGACGGTGCGCATCCCCTCGGGCTGCGCGATCGCGGCGGTCATCTCCCGCACGGGAAGGCGCATGTCCGGCGAATCCATCGTGCGCTCGATGGTGCCCATGCATGAGCGCTCGAACGGCCTCGGAGGAGGATTCGCGGGCTACGGGATCTACCCCGAATACCGGGACCTCTATGCGCTCCACATGTTCTTCGAGGACCGCACCACCCGGAAGAACTGCGAGGCATACCTCAAGGAGCACTTCGAGATCGCGCAATCCGAGTACATCAAGACGCGCAAGATCCCCTCGATCACCGACGAGCCCATCATCTGGCGCTATTTCGTCGCACCCTTGCCATCGTCGCTCGCCAAGCTCCAGCTCGACGAGCGCGAGCTGGTCGCCCGGACGGTGATGGCGATCAACGGGAAGATGCACGGCGCCTATGTCTTCTCGAGCGGCAAGAACATGGGAACGTTCAAGGCTGTGGGATATCCCGAGGACGTGGGCGTTTTCTACCGCCTCGAGGAATACGAGGGCTACAGCTGGACCGCCCACGGGCGCTATCCCACCAACACGCCCGGCTGGTGGGGAGGGGCGCACCCCTTCACCCTGCTCGACTTCTCGGTGGTCCACAACGGCGAGATCTCCTCGTACGATGCGAACCGCCGCTTCATCGAGATGTTCGGGTACAAATGCACCCTCCAAACCGATACCGAGGTCATCACCTACATCATGGATTACCTGCTGCGCGTGCAGGGATTGTCGCTCGAGGAGGCGGCGCGCGTAGTAGCGGCGCCGTTCTGGAGCACCATCGAGCAGGAGCCCGATGAGCGCAGGCGCGACGAGCTCACGTACCTGCGCACGATGTTCCCGAGCTTGCTCGTCACCGGGCCCTTCTCCATCGTCTTGGGATTCTCGGGAGGGCTCATGGCGCTCAACGACCGCCTGAAGCTCCGTTCCATGGTCGTGGGCGAGAAGGACGATCTCGTCCTCATCGCAAGCGAGGAGGCGGCCATCCGCACGATGGAGCCCGATGCCGGGAACATCTGGGCTCCCGCAGGAGGGGAGCCGGTCATCGTCCGCGTGAACGAGGGGGTCGAGGTCTGATGGGCGTGGATTTCATCTATCCCGAATTCGAGGTGATACGCAACGAGTCCCGCTGTATCGCCTGCCGCGTCTGCGAGCGACAATGCTCGAACGAGGTCCATGCGTGGAGCGAGCGACGCGGGGTCATGATGAGCGACGAGTCGCGGTGCGTGAACTGCCAGCGCTGCGTCTCGCTCTGCCCCACGCGCGCCCTCAAGATCGTGCGGAGCGACTGCCGGCTGCGCGAGAACGCAAACTGGACGGACGCCACAATCAAGGAAGTCTACAAGCAGGCGGGAAGCGGCGGCGCGCTCCTCTCGTCCATGGGCAATCCAAACCCGCTGCCCGTCTACTGGGACCGCATCCTCATCAACGCGTCCCAGGTCACCAATCCCCCCATCGACCCGCTGCGCGAGCCCATGGAGACGCGTGTGTCGCTGGGAAAACGTCCCCAGAGAATAGAGCGCGATGACGAGGGCGGCATCATCTGCGACCTCCAGCCGCAGATCGAGCTGTCGATGCCGGTGATGTTCTCGGCGATGAGCTACGGGTCGATCAGCTACAACGCGCACGCCTCGCTCGCGCGCGCCGCCACCGAGCTCGGCATCATGTACAACACCGGCGAAGGAGGCCTCCACGAGGACTTCTACGCCTACGGCCCCCATACGATCGTGCAGGTGGCAAGCGGGCGCTTCGGTGTCCACGAGGACTTCCTCAACGCCGGCGCCGCCATCGAGATCAAGATGGGCCAGGGCGCGAAACCGGGCATCGGGGGGCATCTGCCCGGCGCCAAGATCGTGGGGGACATCTCGCGGACGCGCATGATCCCCGAGGGATCCGACGCCATCTCCCCCGCCCCGCACCACGACATCTATTCGATCGAGGACCTCAGGCAGCTGGTCTTCTCCCTCAAGGAGGCGACGTCGTACAGGAAGCCCGTCATCGTGAAGGTCGCTGCCGTGCACAACATCGCCGCCATCGCGAGCGGCATCGCGCGCAGCGGGGCAGACATCATCGCGATCGATGGCTTCCGCGGAGGGACGGGGGCGGCCCCCACGCGCATCCGCGACAACGTGGGCATCCCGATCGAGCTCGCACTCGCCTCGGTCGACCAGCGCCTCCGCGACGAGGGCATCCGCAACGACGTCTCGATCGTCTGCGGCGGATCCATCAGAAGCGCCTCCGACGTTGTCAAGGCCATTGCGCTGGGAGCCGATGCCTGCTACGTGGCGACCGCGGCGCTCCTCGCCCTGGGCTGCCACCTCTGCAGAACCTGCCACACCGGAAAATGCAACTGGGGAATCGCGACCCAGCGCCCGGATCTGGTGAAGCGGCTCAACCCCGAGATCGGCAGCGAGCGCCTCGTTAACCTCATGAATGCCTGGCGCCATGAGATCAAGGAGCTTATCGGCGGGATGGGCATCAACTCGATCGAGGCCCTCAAGGGAAACCGCCTCATGCTGCGCGGCGTGGGGCTCACCGAGAAGGAGCTCTCCATCCTCGGAATCAACCATGCGGGGGAATAGCCTATGAGACGTGTCTTTGTAAATGAGGAATGGTGCCTGGCCTGCCATCTCTGCGAATACAACTGTGCCTTCGCGAATTCGGGCATGGACGACATGGTGCTGGCGCTCAAGGGGAAGCCCATCTTCCCGCGGATCCACGTCGAGGGGGACGAGCGCATCTCGTATGCGGTCTCGTGCCGCCATTGCACCGATCCCATCTGCGTGAAGAGCTGCATCGCGGGAGCCCTCTCGAAGGACGGCGACGTCATACGGGTTGACCGCAACGTGTGCGTGGGCTGCCTCACGTGCGTGCTCGTCTGCCCCTACGGCGCCTTAGCGCCGGGACCTGACGGCGTCATGCAGAAATGCGAGCTCTGCCTCGAGAACAGCTGCGGGGAGCCCGCGTGCGTGAAGGGCTGCCCAAACAGGGCCATCGTCTATGAGGAGCGGGGTGAGCGCGCATGAGATCCTACGCGATTGTCGGGAACGGGGTTGCCGCCGTGGGATGCATCGAGGGAATCCGCAGCGTGGATGCAGACGGTCCCATCACGATCATCTCCGAGGAAACGCACGAGACCTACTGCAGGCCCCTCATCTCGTATCTGCTCGAGGGGAAGACGGATACTGAACGCATGCGCTACCGAGACGCGGACTTCTTTGACCGCATGGGCTGCACGGTGCTCTACGGGTCACGGGCAGCGCGGATCGCCTCCGACGGCACCGCCGTCGTGCTGGAGAGCGGCGAGACTGTGCGCTGCGATGCGCTCTGCATCGCCACCGGTTCGTCGCCGTTCGTCCCCCGCTTCGAGGGAATCGAGACTGTGCCCAAGCGGTTCTCGTTCATGACGCTCGACGATGCCCTCGCGCTGGACGGCGCCTTGAAGGCATCCTCGCGCGTCCTCATCGTGGGTGCAGGCCTCATCGGCCTCAAGTGCGCCGAGGGAATCTGCGGCCGCGTCGCATCCGTAACCGTGTGCGACCTCGCCGATCGTGTGCTCTCGAGCATCCTCGATGCCGAGTGCGCGATGCTCATGCAGCGCAACCTCGAGCAGAACGGGATCCGCTTCATGCTGGGCGACAGCGTCTCGCGGTTCGAGGGAAGCCGTGCCGTCATGCTGCATGGCGACTCCGTTGACTTCGACCTTGTCGTCCTCGCGGTGGGCGTGCGGGCGAACACGGGCCTCATCGCGGACATCGGAGGCGAGGTGGGCCGCGGCATCGTGGTGGACGATCGCATGCGGACCTCGATCCCAGGCATCTATGCCGCAGGCGACTGCACGGAGGGAAACGACATCTCCCTCGGGCAGCGGCGCGTCATCGCGATCCTTCCCAACGCGTACCTGCAGGGGCATGCAGCAGGCGTGAACATGGCGGGAGGCGACGAGGTCTTCGACAAGGCCATCCCCATGAACTCGATCGGCTTCTTCGGGCTCCACGCCATGACAGCGGGAACCTATACGGGGGAGGTCTACGAGGAGGTCAACGGGACCTCCGTCAAGCGGCTGTTCTGGGAGAACAACCTGCTCAAGGGCTTCATCCTCATCGGCCGCGACGAGCGCGCCGGCATCTACACCTCGCTCATCCGCGAGCGCACGCCCCTCTCCTCCATCGATTTCGAGCTGTTGAAAACTTCGGCGACGACGACGGCATTCCCGCGCGAGCAACGTAGAAAGAAGTTCGGAGGTGTTGTCTAGCATGGAGCGGATACACGCAGACGGGCTCGACCACAAGGCCTTGAACGACGCCATCAAGGCGACCGGAGACGATTGCATCGTCGAAGGATGCTGCGGGCAGCGCTTCATCGCGGCGGGAATGGCCGGTAAGCGCATCGTCATCGAGGGCGTCCCGGGCAACGCCTTGGGCTCCTATCTCAACGGGGCGTCCATCACCGTCATGGGAAACGCCCAGGATGCCGTGGGAGACACCATGAACGACGGATCCATCGTCGTCCACGGCACCATAGGCGACGCCGCGGGATACGCCATGCGCGGCGGTTCGATCTTCGTGAAGGGTGATGCGGGATACCGCGCGGGCATCCACATGAAGGCGTACCGCGACAAGGTCCCCGTGATGGTGATCGGCGGGCGTGCGGGCAGCTTTCTCGGAGAATACCAGGCAGGTGGCGTCATCGTCGTCCTCAACCTCGGCGATCCCGAGGGGAAGGCCGTGGGATTCTTCCCCTGCACCGGCATGCACGGCGGAAAGATGATCCTGCGCTCATCGTGCGAAGGAATCTCGTTCCCACCCCAGGTGACGACGCGCATCGCAGATGGGCAGGACCTCGCCGAGATACAACCCGTGATCGAGGAGTTCTGCACGCTCTTCGGCTACGATGCGAAAGAGGTGCTCGCGGCGACGTTCACCGTCGTCACGCCCGACAGCAGCAATCCCTATAGGCAGATGTACGTTGCGAATTGATGGCACGGAGGCCGCGATGGAGTATTCCGAGGAAGAGGTTGCCCAGTATCTGCAGGAGGAGGACGTCAAGTTCATCCGCCTCGCCTTCTGCGATGTCTTCGGCAGGCAGAAAAACATCTCGATCATGCCCGGAGAGCTCGAGCGCGCCTTCGAGCGCGGGATCGCCATCGACGCATCGGCGGTCCCGGGGTTCGAGGGCACGGCGGG
>CAMNAH010000075.1 GCA_946530775.1 uncultured Coriobacteriales bacterium | reverse complement strand
TTCAAGCGCGCCTTCGCGCAGATGCTCGCGCCTATCACGGAGCTGCTCGAGCGCCAGTGCGGCATCGACGAGAAGGCCGCGACCGACCTCTACCTGCGCCTTCTCTTCCAGGCGCCCAAGCTGTGGGCGCACTACCACTGCGCCGAGCTCACGCGCGAGGCCATGAGGCTGGCCGGCATGGAGCCCGTGGAGGGCAGTTTTGAGCAGGCTTACGCGGACTTCACCGAGATGTGCCTCGAATTCGCATAGTCAATCCGATACGTTCGAGAAAGGATACGGGCAATGGCTAAGATCGTTCAGACGGCGGGACGCAACGCGCTGGGGGAGTTCGCCCCCGAGTTCGCGCACTTCAACGATGATGTTCTCTTTGGCGAGAACTGGAACAACGAGGACATCGACCTCAAGACCCGCTGCATCATCACCGTGGTCGCGCTTATGGCGCAGGGCATCACCGACAACTCGCTCGTCTACCACCTGCAGAATGCCAAGGCGCACGGCGTGACGCGCGCAGAGATCGCCGCTGTCGTGACGCACGTGGCCTTCTACGCGGGATGGCCCAAGGCGTGGGCCGTCTTCAACCTTGCCAAGAACGTCTGGGCAGACGAGGCAACTGCCGAGGAGGATGCCGCCAAGGCCGCGCATGCCGCGAGCATGGTATTTCCCATCGGTGCGCCCAACGACGCCTATGCGCAGTACTTCGTGGGCCAGAGCTATCTCGCGCCCGTCTCTACCGACCAGGTGGGCGTCTTCAACGTGACCTTCGAGCCGGGTTGCCGCAACAACTGGCATATCCACCACGCCGACAAAGGCGGCGGTCAGATCCTGGTGTGCGTGGCCGGCCGCGGCTACTACCAGGAATGGGGTAAGCCCGCACGCGAGCTTATGCCCGGCGACTGCGTGAACATCCCCGCAGGTGTGAAGCACTGGCATGGCGCCGCGCCGAACAGCTGGTTCTCGCACCTTGCCATCGAGGTGCCCGGCGAGGGCGGCCATGCCGAGTGGCTCGAGCCCGTCGACGACGAGACCTACGGCCAGCTGGCATAGGTTCTGAAAAGCCAACCTTTATAATCTGGACAAACCAGCCGGGGTTTTGTCCAGAAACTAAAAGCTCGCTTTGAACGTGAAAAGCGAGCTTTTACTATCTGGACGCATTTTCGGATTTTTCTGTCCAGAAAATAAAAGTTTGGTTCAAACGGGGTTCTTCAGGAGCTCGTGCGTTATCGCGAGAGCCTGTCCACAACGGCGCCGCTGATGGGGCGCGCTACGAGAAGCGCCCAGGCAAGCGCGAACGGCAGGTTGTGCGCGAAGGTCGAGAACCAGATGGGTGCGATCGTCGCCAGCGTGGGATGCTTGAACACCAGCGTGGCGACCATGCTCATGAGCGGGCACATCACGACGCAGGTCACGGTGCCGAGCACCATGCCATAGGGAAGGCGAATCTTCTCGGGGTCGCCGATGCGCGCCATGAGGTAATCGACGATATGCCCGCCGATGAAGTGCTCGATCACTACCACGGCGGCAGCCATGGGGAGCAGCTCCGAGAAGGGCGAGAGCAGCGTTGCCAGGGAGAGGCCCGCGCCCATGAGCAGATGGTTGTAGAGCTCCATGCCGTAGCACATGAGCAGCGCCATGCTCACCGGGAAGGCGAACTCCATAAGGGGGTGATTCGTGCGGGTTGTATTCTCGGAAGCCATGTGTGCTCCTTTTTGCCAGGTGCCGGATAGTCGATGCAACCGGACTTACGCTCGCGAGCAGCACATTGCGTGAACCAGTCTAGCACGGTTCCAGGGGTGGCGCACGAAACGAACACGGAAGACGCGGTGCCTCTAGTCGTCGGGCTCGTCGAGCAGCTCGCTTGCTGCCATCGACCCCAGCACGAGCGCGGCGCCGACCCATCCCAGCGGTGTGAGCGTCTCGTGGAACACGAGCACCGAGATGGTGAGCGCGACGATGGGGTCGATGTACTCCAGGATGGAGACCGTCTGCGCGGGGAGGTTCCCCAACGCATCGAACCACAGGCCGAACGCGATGCCCGTGTGCACGATACCCACCACTGCGACGAGCGCAGCCTCGCGCAGGCCCATGCCGGCAAAGTCGAGCATGCCTGTCGCCGCAGCATAGGGCACGAGCACGATACCCGCCACGAAGAGCTGCACGATGGTCTTGGTGTAGGGCTCGACGCCAGCGAGCTTTCGGTTCAGCACGATGGTCGTGGCGAAGAAGGCAGCCGAGACGAGTCCCAGACCCACGCCCTCGGGCGTGATGCCCACGGCTGCGCCGGGCTCGAGAACGCCCGAGACCAGCACCATGCCTGCCACGGCGCCTGCGAGGCAGAGGACCTTGGTGCGGGTGAGCTTCTCGCCCAGCGCGAAGGGGGAGACGAGCATCACATAGACCGGCGCCATCTCGTAGGCGAGCTCGGCCGACGCCAGCGTGGTGCGCTCATAGGCCATGAACAGGAAGACCCAGTTGAGAGTGACCGCAACGCCGGATGCGAGCAGCACGGCCATGGTGGCGCGGTCTTGAGGCAGCTGCATGCGACCGCCGCGCACGCGCAGCACCGCCATGAGCGCCGCCGCACCGATAAGGCCGCGCGTGAGCGCGATCGTCACCGGGGGCAGCGGGATGAGGCGCACGAACAGTCCCAGCGTGCCGAATACGAGCAGCGACGCCACGAGCTCGATGGTTGCACGTTTCCGCCGGTCAGGCATGGGCCGGCTCCTTCAACGCACACACGTCTGCCACTTCCATGAGCTCGCGTTCGCATGCGATATCGGCCTCGGCGGGATATGAGCGCGCGGCCTCGTCGAACTTCTCGCGCAGCCGCTGCGCAGCCTCGCGGTCGCTGTGCGCGAGCAGCTCGATCGCATAGCGCGTCCGCAGCACCGAGGGATTGTCGGAAAGCATCCTCAGATACTGAGCGATGCCCTTTTCCTCGAGCTCCTCCTCATGGCCGTCGCGCCCCAGGACGAGCCTGCAGAACACGCGGTCGCAGGCCACCAGGGGCCTGTGGAGCGCCACCGTTCCCGCGCCGTCTGCGAGCAGCCTGCCGCAAAGCGCCTCGGCCTCCTCGAATGCGTGCTCGTCCATCAGGCGGTTCTCGGCGAAGACGGCAAGCGTTGCGGCGAACGTCTCGCCCAGGTCCGTCTCGGGGGGAAGCTCGAACCACTCGCCGGGCATGTCCCTCATGCGCACGCCCTCCGCAAGACGGCCGTTCACGGCCAGCTGCACCCAGAACGACCTGCGCGCCAGACCGCCTTTGCCCAGGTTGAGGGCGTTCCATCCATCGTTGGGAACGGCCGCGCCCCGCAGGGGCAGCCCGTTGATCACGGCCAGCGCCACGCCGAAGAACGCCATGCCCCCGAGAAAAGCCGCGAGCATCTTGTGCTCGCCCGCCACGGGGAGAAGGGCTGCGCATGCGGCGGCGGAAAGGAGGTTCGCGATGACGCCTCCCAGGTTGTAGAGGATCACGGGAAAGTCGCCATCGGGCGCGCCGGGCGGCGACATCAGGCACTGCCCGCCCGTTCCCGGCATCGAGAGGCGCTTCAGGGCGAGCCGCCCGTCCGCGCGCACGACCATGAGGCTGCCCAGACGCCAGGATACGAAGCTGTAGCCGCTGATAAGGCCGCATACCAGGTGTCCCGCCTCGTGGAGGGCGAACTGCAGCACCAGCGCAATGGCGAGCATCACGATGAGCAGGCCGTAGAAGAGCGCGAACTCGCCCGGCCCCATCAGCCTGATGGCGTCGAGGTCGATGATGCGCAGGAGCATGACGCCCAGGGCGACGCCCGTTCCGAGCCCGGCAAGCAGGCCGATGAGCTTCTTCATCCCGCTGCGAACCTCCATGCCGTGTACCTCCCGCCGCTCACGCACGTTCATCATAGCCGTTCGCGCTATCCTTATCTGCATCAAGCCGAAAGGAGATGCCATGGGCAAGCGCGCCATCGCAACCACGAACGCCCCCGCCGCCATCGGCCCCTACAGCCAGGGTATGGCAGCGGAGGGAACCTCGATCAACGTGAGCGGCCAGCTCGGCCTCATCCCCGCCACCGGCGAGTTCGCGGGCGACGACGTGAGGAGCCAGACCCGCCAGAGCCTCGAGAACATCAAGGCCATCCTGGCCGAGGCCGGCGCCACCATGGCGGACGTGGTCGAGACCACCGTGATGCTCGCCGACATCGCCGAGTTCGGCGCCATGAACGAGGTCTATGCCGAGTTCTTCGAGGCACCGTATCCTGCGCGCGCGGCGTTCCAGGTGGCGGCGCTGCCCAAGGGCGGCAGGGTCGAGATCAAGGCGGTCGCCCGTATCTAGGGCGGCTACGATACAGCTCCGGGCGAGCCCTCGCGGTAGACACGCGGGCTCTGCCCGACCATCTTCGAGAACCTATATGAGAAGTTGCTCTCGGAGGCGAATCCCACCTGCGCGGCGATGGCCGCGCCGGTGAGGCGCGTCTCGGCAAGCAGCTCCTTGGCCTGCGTGATGCGGCGGCGCAGCACATAGTCGTGCGGCGTGGTGCCCATGCGCGCCTTGAACAGCCTGACCAGATGCGAGGGACTCACGGCGGCCACACGGGCGAGGTCGTCGAGCGAGGTCTTCCCCGCGTAGTTCTCATCCACATAGGCGACGACGCGCGACACCGGGTCGTCCTCATCGTGCGATCCCTGTGCATACGCCTGTGCCGCCACGAGTTCGGTCACGAGTCCGTGCGCGGCGAGTCCCGTGCGTGCGCGGCCGCCCGCTGCCTCGTCGTTGAGCCTCCCGAACAGCATGTCGAAGTGCGGCTGCAGCTGCGATTGGCGTACCTTGATGGGCGTGAGCCGGGGGAGCCCCAGCTCGCGACCGGCGAGTTCGACGCCCGGGCCGTCGATGTGTGCCCACAGGTGGAACCATCGGTTGCTCGACGGTGCGGTGCGATAGCTCTGGGGCGTGCGGCAATCCATGAGCAGGGCGTGTCCAGGCAGGAGCGAGACGCGCTGTCCTCCCTGGCTCACCACGCCCTCGCCCTCGAGCGTGTAGAACACGATGAAGCTCTCCTTGCCCGAGCGCGCGGTTGAAAACTGCCCGTGCGCATAGAAGATGCCCACCTCCGAGCAGAAGTAGGGCTCCGCCGTCTGCGCGGCGGAGGGTGTGGCGATGATCCAACGGCTCCTATCCTCGATGTCCAGGTTGTAGGTGAGCACGGCATCCCCTTTTCGGTCATGCGCATTTTTCGAAAGAACATGCGCATCAGTAGCATATAACATTGCGATTCAACAGCGTATTCTTAAAATATCAAAATCTCTTCTACAGCGTTAAAAGAGAGGGGCACGACATGGCTGGTTGTCATCTTGCAATCGATATCGGGGCCTCGAGCGGCCGCCACATCATCGGGCAGGTGGTCGACGGGCGCATGGAGCTCACCGAGGTCTACCGCTTCGAGAACGGCCTCGTCAAGAGGAACGGGCATCTCTGCTGGGACATCGATGCCCTCGCCGAGAGCGTGATCGCGGGCCTCGCCGCTGCGCACGAGCAGGGCTTCTCGCCCACGACCATCGGCATCGACACCTGGGCCGTCGACTTCGTGCTGCTCGACGATAACGACGCGCGCATCGGCGACTGCGTGGGCTATCGCGACGCCCGCACCGAGGGCATGCGCGACCTTCTCGCTTCCGAGGGCATCCTCTCCTTCGATGAGCAGTATGGGCGCACGGGCATCCAGTACCAGCAGTTCAACACCTGCTACCAGCTCTTCGCGCTCTCCCGCGAGGATCGCGCGCAGCTCGATGCCGCGAAGACCTTCCTCATGGTGCCCGACTACCTCAATTTCGTGCTCTGCGGCGCCAAGGCCAACGAGTACACCAATGCGAGCACCACGGCGCTTGTGAACGCCGAGACGTGTGCCTGGGACGACGAGCTCATCGCCCGCCTGGGCCTTCCGCGCGGCATGTTCCTGCCCATCTCCATGCCGGGCGTCTCGCTGGGCCATCTCCGTCCCGAGATCGCCGAGCGCGTGGGCTTCGACGCCGAGGTCGTG
>CAMNAH010000074.1 GCA_946530775.1 uncultured Coriobacteriales bacterium | reverse complement strand
GAGCGAGGACTTCACGCGCATCACCGAGTTCAAGAACATGACGGGCCAGGTGCTTCCCGGCAAGACCACCATCATGCGCGAGTACTCCAAGGCCTATGAGCCCGGCAGCGGCCAGACGCCCTACTACGCCATCATCGAGGATGCCAACCTCGACCTCTACAAGCGCTATCGCGAGCGCGTGAGCGGCATCCTGAACTTCCACATCGTGGGCAGGCTCGCCGAGTACCGCTACTACGATATGGACGGCGTCGTGGCATCGGCCCTCGAGCTCACCGACGAGATCGTCGCACAGCACTAGCCGCTTAGGAGAAACAACGTGGATAAGATCCTTACCATCGGTATTCCGTGTTATAACTCCGCGGCATACATGGACAACTGCATCACGTCGCTCCTCGAGGGCTCCGGCTATGCCGAGGACCTCGAGATCGTCATCGTGGATGATGGCTCCCAGAAGGACGAGACGCCCGCCAAGGCAGACGAGTGGCAGGAGCGCTATCCCGCCATCATCAAGGCTGTGCATCAGGAGAACGGCGGCCACGGCATGGCCGTCATGAAGGCCGTCGAGAACGCCTCGGGCCTCTTCTTCAAGAACATCGACTCCGACGACTGGGCCGATACCGCGGCGCTCGCCAAGCTCCTCGAGCAGATCCGCGCCTTCGTGGCCGCCGACGACCTGCCCGACCTCATCATCACCAACTTCATCTACGACCACGCCGACGAGGGTACCTTCCATGCGGTGAACTACCGTCACAAGATGCCCGTGGGCCGCATGTTCACCTGGGACGAGATCAAGCGCTTCGACAAGACGCAGTATCTGCTCATGCACGCGCTGACCTATCGCACGAGCACGCTGCGCGCCGCCAACCTCGACATGCCCGCGCACACCTTCTACGTGGACAACATCTACGCCTACGTGCCGTTCCCGCTGTGCCGCAAGCTCTTCTACCTCGATGTGGATCTTTACCGCTACTACATCGGCCGCGAGGACCAGTCGGTCAACGAGAAGGTGCTCACCGGCCGCATCGACCACTACTGGCGCGTGGCGCGCGTCATGATGCACGCCTACCACCTGTTCGAGGACGTCGATTCCATCATGCTCTGCGACTACATGATGGGTTACTTCACCATCATCATGGCGATCTGCTCCGTCTTCTCGAAGCTCTCCGATCGCGAGGATGCCGCCGAGCAGCTCGACGCGCTCTGGGCGGAGCTCAAGGAGTACGATCCGCACATGTATCGCCGTGCACGCCGCGGCGCTATCGGCATGCTCACCAACCTGCCGGGGGAGTGGGGCAAAGCGCTCACCATCAATGCGTACCACCTTGCCCAGAAGGTTGTGAAGTTCAACTAAAACGCCAGCTTAGAAGCCATTTCGAGACCCTTCCGAGATTTTTTCGGAAGGGTCTTTACTTTTGTTTCCAGAATGTTACGATAGCGATGGTAGAAAAGTGTTACGAGATTGTTTCGCAGCAGTTGAGAGGGTGGGTTTCATGGTCATCGTTCTGTTCATCATCAGCCTTATCGTAACCGGATTCGTACTTGCGGCTATCCCGACCAAGATCGATGAGACGTCCGAGGCCGATTACCACTTCGTGCCGTTCTCGGGCGATGCGTTCGGCGCATAAGCCCAATTCGCAGTCGACTCGGGGGACGGGGCGTCTTGGACGCCCCGTCTCTTTTTGGCACACGCTCCCGGGGAAGGTGTGCCACATTTGTGCCTAGAGGTCGCAGGCGGCCTTGAGGCCGTAGGCGCCGGTGGCGGAGCGGGCGGCATCGGCGATGGCGCGCTCGAGGGCACGCACCGCAAGGGCGCCCACCGCATCGACCATGCACGCGACCTCGCCCGTCGAGAGCACGAAGACCGTGTCGCCGTCGTTGGTGGTGTGGACGGGGCGGATGGCGTGCGCATAGGCGTCGCCGCACATCTGGGCGATCTTGGTGCATTCCGCCTTGGTGAGCTTCGCGTTGGTGACCACGCAGCTGATGGTGGTGTTGGTGCGGTCGAGGGGCATGGTCATCTGGGCAGAGCAGAGTATGTCGTCGGTGTTGGCTGCGAGCGTGCCGTCCTCGTCGAGCACGCCGGCGATGGCCTCGTGCGTCACGGGATCGAACACGTCTCCCACGGCGTTCACGGCGCTGACGGCTCCGCATACGAGCGCGCCCGATACCTGCACGTTCTCACCGAGTCCCGTCTTCATGGAGCGGGCGGGACCGGCGATCTTTCCCACGCTGCAGCCCGTGCCCGCGCCCACATTGCCGCGCGCGAGCGGGACCTCGGGGTTGTCGAGCGCATCCATGGTCGCCTCGATGCCGTCGACCGAGGTGGGGCGCACCGTGGCATCGCCCACGGCCAGGTCGAAGAGACATGCGCCCGAGACGATGGGAACGAGCCCCACGCCCACGTCGAGGCCGATGCCGCGGCGCTCGAGCTCCTCGGCCACGCCGCACGAGGCGGAGAGGCCGTAGGCGCTGCCGCCTGAGAGCACCACCGCGTGGAGCGCCTGAACCGTCTCCTCGGGTTTGAGCAGGTCGGTCTCGCGCGTTGCGGGTGCTCCGCCGCGCACGTCCACGCCCGCGACGGCTCCCGCCGGGCAGACGATGACCGTGCATCCGGTGCCGGCCTTCTCATCGGTGCTGTTGCCGGCGAAGATGCCGGGAATCTGCGTGATCGAGGTTATGGAATCACTCATGGGTGCCTCCTAGCACGTTGAGGACGTAATCGCTGCCGTCATCTGCGATGACGTTGAGCTCGCGCACGAGGCGCGAGAGGGGAAGGCCCACCACGTTGTCGTAGTCGCCGTGGATGGATTTCACCAGCACGGCTCCACGCCCCTGGATGGCGTAGGCGCCGGCCTTGTCGAGCGGCTCGCCCGATGCCACATAGGCGCGCAGCCAGCTGTCGGAGAGCTGGTGGAACGTCACGTCGGTGGTCTCGTGGAAGGTGTGCTCTATGGTCGAGCCGCCATCGATGCGGATGATGCTCACGCCCGACGTGACGTGGTGCGTGCGCCCCGAGAGCAGGGTGAGCATGCGCAGGGCATCCTGCTCGTCGGCGGGTTTGCCGAGCATACCGCACTCGGGCGCCCAGACGATGGTGTCGGCGGCGACGATGAGGTTGTCGCCGAGGCTGCGGGCGAAGGGCACGCTGGCGTGGGCCTTCGAGCGTGCGAGGCGCTCGACCATCTGGACGGGGGCCTCGTCCTCGAGGGGCGTCTCGTCGATGTCGGCGGCGTGCACGGTGAAGGTGAAGCCCGCGTTGCCGAGGATCTCACGGCGGCGGGGCGATTGGGAGGCGAGGATCATGGCGTTCCTTACGTAATGCTCAAGAAGAACGAGGGAGCCGCATCTGCGGCTCCCTCCATTGTAGCTATGTGCGCTGCGCTGCTTACGCGATTTCGATGGCAGAGACGGGGCAGCCATCGGCAGCATCCTGCGCGTCGCCCTCAAGCTCCTCGTCGATCTCGTCCTCGATGGCATGCGCCAGCCCGTCATCGCCGATGGCGAAGACGTCGGGGCAGGTGCCCTCGCAGAGCCCGCAGCCGATGCACTCGTCGTTGACAAAAGCCTTCATGGTGGTTCCTCTCTCGAGTATGTCCGGGCCATCCTGCATGTCCGGATCCACCATTGTTGTACCCGATTGACCGTTGTTGTATCCGATGGCGCGCTGGTTTTCGTTAGCGTTCGAACACCACGCATCCCGCCTGTGTGGGGTGGTCGAAGATGCGCTTCTCGGCGGCATCGGTGCGGTGCTTGAGGAGCGTGTAGACGATGAGCATGTCTCCGCCGGCGGAGATGATCATCACGAGGCCGATCCAGAGGAAGAGGGCCGATCCCGCGGCGATGCCGATGACGGTGGGGATGATGCCGAGGATGATGAGCGGCATGAGCGCGCCCACGATGTAGCCGCCCTTGGGAAGCGGCTCGGTGCAGGTGCAGTACGGAGTGAGGTATTCCTTCATGAAGCCGAACTCGATGTCATGCCAGCCGTGGCACGCGAAGATGCTCCAGGTGATGCCGTGGATGAGCTCATGGACCACGGTGAGGCCCACGAGCGCGCCGAGGAAGATGAAGAAGCTCATGCCGTCGGGCAAGAAGATGCTCGCATCGGGGTTGACGGCGTGGAACAGCAAGAAGCCGGCGATGCACAAAGGGATGGCGAACGCCATGGCGACCACGTTCGCGCGCACGATGCCCACGGTGAGCTCGACCTTGCGGTAGCCGATCTCCTCGAGCTCGTAGCAGATATCCTCGAAGCGATCCATGCGCTTCTGCTCGGCGGGCGAGAGCTTGCGGTGCTTCTCCTGCTCGAAGACGGCATCGCTGGCTGTATTTTCCATGGTCGCGCCTCCTCGTGAAGACGGTCTCGCAGCTCATGCGAGCGGTGCGGGAGTATCTCGCGAGAAATTGTAGCCATCTTCTCCCGGCATGCTCGGCCATGACCGCCCAGCGGAGAAGAACTGCCGCTCAGACGCGTTGTTGACCCTCGGTCATCATGAGGATGATCTCGGTATCGGTCTCGCGCATGCCCTCGCGGCCGAGGCGGGCGAAGTTCGCGATCGAGTTCTCGACGCCCTTGGCCACCAGTCCGTCGCCGCCATAGAACTGCTGGCCCTCCCGATACATCTCGTATCCGAAGATGCCCGTATCGACGGCGGTGGCGATCTTGGCTGCGCACGATGACTTGGCGCCGTCGCAGACGATGCCCGAGGAGATGGCAAGCGCGTTCACGATGGTATGGGCGATGTCCTTCTCGTTGCCGCCATAGAGGTAGGCGATGCCGGCGCCCGCTCCGGTGCCTGCGCTGACGGCGCCGCAGTAGGCCGAGAGCCTCCCGATGCCGCTCTTCGCATGGAGCGTGACGAGGTTCGAGATGAGCAGCGCGCGCAGGAGCGTATCGTGGTCGCAGTCCAGCTCCTTCGCGTACTCGACCACGGGAAGCGATGCGGCCAAGCCCTGGTTGCCGCTTCCCGAGCAGATGACCACGGGCAGCTCGCAGCCGTTCATGCGGGCGTCGGAGCCTGCTGCCGCGGCGGCTTTGGCGCGCGTGCGGATGTCGTTTCCAGTCGAGAGCAGGACCTTCCCGATATTGGCGCCCCAGTCGCGGCGCATGCCTTCCCGGGAGATGGCCGTGTTCATCTCGATCTGGCGCTCGAGCACGGCGCGCACGTCGTCGAGCTCGCAGGTGCGGGCGAACTCGTAGATGTCGTGGACGTTGAGCAGGGCGTAATCGGGTCCGTCGTCCGCGTCTTTCTGCGCGCCCGGTTCCTTCTCCAGGAGCACCTCGCCGTCCTTCTCGATACGCACGATGCCGGTGTGCTCGTCTGCGATGCGGACCTTCGCATACGAGGCGCCGTGATGAACCGTGACGATCATGTCGAGCAGGCAATCGGAGGCAAGGTGCTCGATCGAAAACGGCGTGCGCTCGAGATACTCTCCGAGCAGGGCCTTCGATTCCGTGGAAACCTGCGCGAGAACCTGTAGGCCGGCGTTCTCGTTGCCGGCGAGGATGCCGATGGCGGCAGCTGCGGCGATTCCCCGACGGCCGTCGGTATTGGGAACGATGACGCTCTTCACGTTCTTGATGATATTGCCGCTCGCCTCGACCTCGACCCGGTCGGGAAGCGCTCCGAGCACTGCGCGTGCCTTGGCAGCGCAGTAGGCGAGGGCGATGGGCTCCGTGCACCCCATGGCGCACACGAGCTCGCGCTTGAGGATCTCCACATACGTGCGGTAGAGGGGGTCCGAACGCTTCATGCGCTCCTCCTTCAGGATCTCTGCAGCAGGGTGACGGTCTCCACGTGGAAGGTCTGGGGGAAGAGGTCGTGCGGCACGATGGAGGCCGGGGCGAAGACGCCGATCTCCTCGAAGCGCGCCAGGTCGCGCGCGAGCGTTGCGGGATCGCAGCTCACGTAGGCGATGGCGCGTGCGGGCTGCGCGGAGAGCTTGTCCACGACCTCGGGTGCAAGACCTGCGCGCGGCGGGTCTACCACGATGACGTCCGCATCGGTGTCGGGAAACCCGAGCCCCGCATCGCCGCCGATGGCATCCACGTTGTCGATGCCCGCGCGCTCGA
>CAMNAH010000073.1 GCA_946530775.1 uncultured Coriobacteriales bacterium | reverse complement strand
GTCTTCGCCACCTACACCATCACCGACGCCCGCAAGGAGCTCATCTCCTTCGCCGGCCCCTACTACGTGGGCCATCAGGGCATCCTCGTGAAGGCCGACAACACCGACATCAACGATGTCGCCGACCTCGCCGGCAAGATCGTGGGCGTCCAGGAGGGTTCCAACGGCCGTGCCATCGTCGAGGAGTACGCTCCCGACGCGGCTGAGATCCAGGAGCTCGGCACCGACGAGGAGCTGCGCCGCGCCGTCGAGCAGGGCCGTATCGATGCCTACGTGGTCGACGCCACCCTGCACATGGGCAGCATCATCGAGAACCCCGGCAAGTATCGTCTCGCCGCCGAGTTCGGTCCCGAGGATCCTCTGGGCATCGGCCTGCCGCTCGACTCCGACGGCGTCGAGTTCGTGAACGGCTTCCTGAAGGAGATCGAGGCTGCCGGTCTCTGGGCCGACCTCTACAAGATCTGCCTCGGCAAGCGCATCGGCGTCGACGAGGCTCCCGAGCCTCCCGCGATCGCCTAGGTAAGAGGGTTCGCGCGCGGCACGCGCGTCCGCGGTGCCGTATGATTGATTCAGCAACGGGCCCTGCACGGCTGTGCGGGGCCCGCTCGATATGGTAGGGGAGGTGCGTATGGGAGTTGCAGAGGTCTTCACCGAGTTCGGCGACGTCTACCTGCAGTCGCTCCTATCCACATGGCTCATGACGGCCATCTGCTTCGCAGGCGGCCTGGTCCTGGGCATCGTGGTGACGGTCATGAGGGTCTCGCCCCTGAAGCCGCTGCGCGTGGTGGGCGATGTCTACGTGCAGCTGTTCCGCAACATCCCCACGGTGTCGCTGCTCGTGATCTTCGTCTATGCGCTGCCGTACCTGGGCGCCACGCTGCCCTACCGCACCTGCCTCATCGCCTGCGTCATCCTCATCGTCTCGGCGTTCGCCTCCGAGAACTTCATGAGCGGCATCAACGCCATCGGCGTGGGCCAGATCGAGGCCGCGCGCTCAATTGGCCTCTCGTTTACCCAGATCATCCGCCACGTGGTGATTCCGCAGTCGCTGCGCACCACGGTGCTGCCCATGACCAACCTGCTCATTGCAACGTTGCTCACCACCGCCATGGGCTCGCAGGTGCCCCTCAAGCCGCCCGAGCTCACCGGCATGGTGAACTACGTCAACTCGCGCTCGGTGGCGGGCATCTCCGCCTTCGTGGTCTCGGCCATCTGCTATGCGGGCACGTCGGTGGTGCTGGGCTTCCTCGGCAACCTTCTCGATAAGAAGGTGAGGATCATCCGATGAGCGCCAACGTCGTCTCCATGCGGGATGCCCTCTACGAGGCTCCCGGTCCCAAGACCCGCCGCCGCGTGCGCATAGGCACGGCCATCTCGATCGTGGCGCTCATCGCGCTCATCGCCTTCGTCATCAGGCAGTTCTATGTGAACGACCAGCTCAACCCGCGCTACTGGAGCTTCTTCACGCGCTGGACCACCTGGCGTTTCCTGTTGACGGGCTTTCTGGGCACGCTGCGCGTCGCCTTCACCGCGGGCATCATCGCCATGGCGCTGGGCCTGCTGCTCATGCTCGGGCGCATCAGCTCGGTGAAGCCGCTCTCGGTTGCCTGCCACGTGGTCACCGATCTTTTCCGCAGCCTTCCGAGCCTGCTGCTGATTTATTTCTTCTTCCTGGTCATCCCCAAGTACGGCCTCAAGATGCCGTCGTTCTGGATGATCACGGTGCCCGTGGCGCTCGCCGCATCGGGCGTGCTCGCGGAGGTGTTCCGCGCGGGCGTGAACGCCGTGCCCAAGGGCCAGACCGAGGCCGCCATGTCGCTCGGCATGACGCACGGCAAGATCATGGCCAAGATCGTGCTGCCGCAGGCGCTGCGCATCGTTATCCCCAGCCTCATCTCGCAGCTCGTCGTTGTGGTCAAGGACACCACGGTGGCCTACGTCGTGAGCTATCCCGACCTCATGCAGAACGCGCGCGTGCTCATCTCCAACTACGACGCGCTCGTCTCGATGTATTTCGTGGTGGCGCTCATCTACATCGCCATCAACTATGCGACCAACCGGTTCTCGATCTACCTCGCGCACCGCTCGGGCACCCGGGTGATCTCGCGCACCGAGGAGAACCCCGTCTAAGGAGGAGCCGTCCATGGCAGAGGAATATGCGGGCCCCATCATCGAGATGCGCCACGTCGACAAGCACTTCGGGCAGCTCCACGTGCTCAAGGACATCAACCTCGAGGTCGCCAAGGGCGAGGTCGTGGTGCTGATCGGGCCGTCCGGCTCGGGCAAGTCCACACTGTGCCGCACCATCAACCGCCTCGAGACCATCGACTCCGGCGAGATCCTCTTCCAGGGCGTCAAGCTGCCCGAGGAGGGCAAGGAGCTGGCAGCGCTGCGCGCCGAGATCGGCATGGTGTTCCAGAGCTTCAACCTCTTCGCGCACAAGACCATCCTCGAGAACGTCACCATGGGTCCCATCGAGGTGCTGCACCGTCCCAAGAAGGAGGCAGAGGCCGAGGCCATGGAGCTTCTGGCGCGCGTAGGCGTGGCCGAGCAGGCCGCCAAGGTGCCCGCCCAGCTCTCGGGCGGCCAGCAGCAGCGCGTGGCCATCGCGCGCAGCCTGGCCATGCACCCCAAGGCCATGCTCTTCGACGAGCCCACCTCGGCGCTCGACCCCGAGATGATCAACGAGGTCCTCGATGTCATGGTCGAGCTTGCCCGCCAGGGCATGACCATGGTCGTGGTCACGCACGAGATGAACTTCGCGCGCCGCGTGGCCAACCGCGTGGTCTTCATGGCCGACGGCCAGATCGTGGAGCAGAACACGCCCGACGAGTTCTTCGACCACCCGCAGAGCGACCGCGCCAAGGACTTCCTCGACTCCATCAAGGGCCACTAGCCTGTAAGATATCAAGTATGAAAGCACCGCTCAGATACCAGGTCACCGCGCACGGATGCGGCCCCACCTCGTTCGTGAACGCCCTCTCGTCGCTTTTCGCGGTCGAGGAGCTTCCTCCCGAGGTGGTGGGGCATGTCTATTCGGTGACGCTCGACCGCTACATCGGGCCCGATGCGGTGCGCGGCGGCACCTCAGGCGCCTGCCTGGCCTATCTCGTCTGGTGGCTCAACGACTATGCCGAGCGCGCGGGATTCCCCGTTCGCGCACAGGCACTCGCCGGCGACGAGGTGAGCCTTGCCGAGGGTTCCGTGATCGCGCAGGCTGTCGCCCAAGGCGCCGTGGCCGTGGTGGAATGCTGCCTCGGCTACGACCACTACGTGCTGGTCACGGGTATCGACGGCGATACGGTCGAGGTGTTCGACCCGTGGTACTGCTCGCTTCCGCCCGTGTTCGAGGGGCTGGGCGAGATCCGCTGCGTGGGCGTGACGCCGGTTGATGACAGGCCCTTCTCGTGCAACCGGCTCGTGGAGCGCTGGGTGTTCGAGGAGCCGCAGGGCACCGCCTACTCGCTCAACGCGATGTGCGGGCGCGATGCGGTGCTGCTCTGGCGTTGCTGATAGGCAGATGACGCGGGAGGTGTCGGGTATGGCAAGGAGGATGTTGGCGATGGTCGCGGTTGCCTGCACGATTTCGCTGTTCGGCCTCTTCGGATGCGATGCCGCGCCGATACCGGAGCCCATCGAGGGCGGCACGGTTACCGACAAGACCGACCCCGATGCACCCAGGGTCATCGAATCCAAGGACATCACGGAATACCACGCGCACTTCATGCTCTATGGCGAGTGGGCGCCCGGCCTGCCCGACGCGTTCTTCACGTTCGATGTGGCGCCCGATGAAAACGGCGTGCTCGTAGCCTCCGAACTTGCGACCGGCGTGAGCGCGCCCGCCGACGAGGAGCTGCTCGCAGCTCTGCAGGCGGTTATCGACGAGCAGGAGCTGGCATCGAACAACGGAAGATACCGCGTGACCGCGGGGCTTCCGCCGGAGTTCAGCCCCTGCACGGTAAACGTCGAGTATGCCTCGGGCGAGAACCTCTCCTTCACCGAGAACAACGAGCCCGATGCGCGCTGGGCCAAGGAAACCTACCTCGTCTTCGCGAGCTGGTTCGCAGGCAAGGGCATAGATGCGCTGCTCCCACCCCAGGTGGAGTGGCAGATCGAGCGCCTTTCGATCACCGTCAAGCAAGATGGCACCACCACCCGCTACAGCGGCATCACCGTGGGCGACGAGGATGCCATCGACGGCGAGACGTACCTGCTCATGCGCGATATCTACGACAATGAAGCCGGTGCTACGGTTTCGACGGACTTCATCCTCTTCCCCGAAGACTACTACGAGCGCGTGAGCGAGATCTTCTCGCACCACGACACCCGCATGTTCGATTACCGCTCGGCACTGTACGGCATGGGCGCCACGAACGGGGACGCCGATGACCCGTGGTCTGCCGACCTGCAGATCCATGCAGAGAATGCGGACGGGAGCAGGTTCAACGTGAACACGAACGACCCTTCCGATAAAGAGGCGCTCGAACCGCTGCTCTCGGAGCTCATCGCGTACCACGATTCGCTGTTCGCGCAGGAATAGGGTGCGCGATGGCTGGGAAGACCTCGATTATGTTCGTCTGCCATGGCAACATCTGCCGCTCCACCATGGCGCAGTACGTGTTCGAGCATCTGGCGCGCGAACGCGGGGTGGGGGAGCGCTTCTTCGTGGATTCCGCTGCTACGAGCCGCGAGGAGATAGGCGCCGGCGTGCATCGCGGCACGCGGCGCAAGCTCGCCGAGCAGGGCATCGCCTGCGGAGACCATCGCGCCCGGCAGATGACGCGCGCCGACTACGATGCCTTCGACCTGATCATCGGCATGGACGCCGAGAACCTTTGGGGTATGGAGCGCATCCTGCACGGCGACCCGGATGGCAAGGTTCATCTGCTGCTCGACTGGTCTGCTCGCCCGCGCGATATCGCCGACCCGTGGTACTCGGGCAACTTCGATACGACCTTCGACGACGTGCTCGAAGGCTGCGAGACGCTTCTGGACAATCTGCTGGCATGACATGTGGCGTTCGATAGGTACTACGTTCCTTTCGCATGCGAAAGGAGTCGTGCGAAAGGAACGTAGTACCTATCGAGTCCCGTTCGTGTGGCTGAGCTCTGTTTACCTGACGTAATCCCGCCATCCCGGGCGGTTTTTGTCCGCCCGCACCGTTACACTTCTAGGGGTGAAATCTTCCACAGGAGTTTGCATGCCAGATCTAAATCTCGATAAGCTCAACCCCCAGCAGCGCGAGGCCGTGCTCTGCACCGAAGGACCGCTGCTCGTGCTGGCAGGTGCCGGCTCGGGCAAGACGCGCGTGCTCACACACCGCATCGCCCATATCATCCAGGACCTGGGCGTGAGCCCCTATCAGATCCTCGCCATCACCTTCACCAACAAGGCGGCGGCCGAGATGCGCGACCGTCTGGAGGCCCTGCTCGGCCACAGCGTGCGCGGCATGTGGGTCTGCACCTTCCACGCCATGTGCGTGCGCATCCTGCGCGCCGACGGCGACCTTCTGGGATACACGCCCAACTTCACCATCTACGATGACGACGATTCCAAGCGTCTCGTGCGCACCATCATGGACGACCTCGAGATCGACCAGAAGCGCTTTCCCATCAACATGGTCCGCGGGCACATCTCCGACGCCAAGAACCGCATGGTGGGGGTCGACGAGTTCGAGAGCTACGCCAACGCCCCGCATATCCGCATGGTCGCGCGCGTCTACCGCGAGCTCGAGAAGCGCCTCGCCAAGGCCAACGCCATGGACTTCGACGACCTGCTCGTCAAGTGCTACGAGCTGCTCTCCAAGCATCCCGAGGTGCTCGCGCGCTACCAGGAGCGCTTCCGCTACATCAGCGTGGACGAGTATCAGGACACCAACCACGTGCAGTACATGATCTGCGAGCTTCTGGCCAAGAGCCACCGCAACCTCATGGTGGTGGGCGACGACGACCAGTCCATCTACTCGTGGCGCGGCGCCGACATCACCAACATCCTCAACTTCGAGAAGGACTATCCCGAGGCCAAGACCGTCTCGCTCGAGCAGAACTACCGCTCCACGGGGCATATCCTCGAGGCGGCCAACGCGGTGGTGGCGCACAACGC
>CAMNAH010000072.1 GCA_946530775.1 uncultured Coriobacteriales bacterium | reverse complement strand
GAGCGAGTTATCGCCGATCATGCGGCGCCTGAGCTCCTCGGAGAGCTCCTGCGGGCCGAGCGCCGCAAGCCGAGCGCGCTCGGCGAGCGCCTCTGCCTTGTCGCGTGTGGATACCTGCTCCGCATCATCGCGGATAACCTCGATGTTCACGCCCCACGATCGGCCGTCCTCGCCGCCCGTGACCTGCATGACGCGCGCGCTGTAGCTTCGTCCCGCATCGCAGAGCGGCGCGATGGCGCGGGCGATCTGCCTGCGGAGGAAGCCGACCTGCTCGCCCGTCTCGGTGAGCACGGCAATTGCGTTGGGATCGTAGGCGTTCTCGGGCTGGCGAGCAATCGTGAGCGGCGCACCTTCGGCAAGCTGGCACACGATATCCTGCCTGCCCTCGAACGATACGCCCACGATCTTGGTCATGAAGCGCTTCTCGTCTGCGATGGACGCGTACTCATCGCGCGCAAGAATCTCGGAGGCCTTGTCGAAAAGCTCGTCGGAGAGGGAGCGGCCTGACGCCGCGGGAAGCGTTTGATCGCGCTGGTCGTGAACGAGGATGTCGCGCACCATGAGCTTGGGCTTGGTGCGCCCCTGCCAGGTCTCGTTGACGGCATCGAACACGATGTCGCAATCGCCTTCGCAGGCGATGAGCTGGTCGATCTCGGGCGCACGGAACATGATGGCGGGAATGGACGATGAGCCGTCGGTTGCCGTGAAGCGCAGATGCGTGCCGCCATAGCCCACGCTCGAGCGATTCACCATGCCCACATCGCAAACGCCGAACAGCGGTTTCTTATTGCCCTGACCGAACGGCTGCAGGCAGTCGAGCGAGGCGATGGAATCAACGGTGAGCTCGTCGAGTGTTACGAGAGCGGTGACCTCGCCGGAATCGACGAACTCCTCATCGGGGAGCTCGGAGAGGATCTTCTCGAGGCGACTCCTGAGCTCGTCAAGGCGGTCTGCCTCGACGGTAACGCCCACGGCGCCGGAATGGCCTCCGAAGCGCACAAGCATGTCGGAGCACTGCTCGACAGCATGGAACAGGTCCACATGGCCGATCGAGCGGCCGCTGCCGCGCGCGATGCCATCGGAGATGGTGAAGAGGAGCGCAGGCACGTGATAGCGGTTCACGATGCGGCTGGCCACGATGCCCTTGACGCCCTCGTGCCAGCCCTCGCCGCCCACAACGACCACACGTCCGCCCGTATAGCTCTTCTCGACCTTGGCGAGCGCCTCCTCGGAGAGGACCGACTCGATCTCGCGGCGCTGGGTGTTGATCTCCTCCAGCTTGCCCGCGAGCATGGTGGCCTCTTCGGGATCATCGGTGAGAAGCAGGTCGAACGCTATGTCGGTGGTGCCCATACGCCCTGCAGCGTTGAGTCGCGGAATGATGGAAAACGGCAGCGAGTCGGCCGTGATGGAAGCAAGATCGGTGCCTGCGATGGCCGCGAGCGCGATGATGCCCGGGCGCGTGGTGGCACGCATCTGGGCGATGCCCTCGCTCACGAGTGCGCGGTTCTCGGGCGTGAGCAGCATCATGTCGGAAAGGGTGCCCAGCGTTGCCACATCGAGGTAGCGGCGCCAGAGATCGGGCATGCCCATGCGGCGACCCAGCTCATCGACAAGCTTGAGGGCGACGCCGGCTCCCGCAAGCTCACGCGAGGGACTTGTCTCGAGCAGCTTGGGATCGGTGACGGGCACGCCCTTGGGAACGAGGTCGCCCGGCTCGTGGTGGTCTGTGATGACCACATCGACGCCCTGCGCGAGCAGCCATTCGACCTCGTTCGCGGCGGCGATGCCGTTATCGACCGTGATGACCAAGCGCGGGTTGCAGTCGGAGATGACGCGGTTCAAGGCGTCCTGCGAGAGCCCGTAGCCCTCGCCGAACCGGTGCGGGATATAGGGCATGACCGCCCCGCCCAGCTCGCGCAGAGCAAGGGTGAGCAGGCACGTGGAGCTCATGCCGTCGACATCGAAGTCTCCGAAGACGGCGATGGTCTCGTGGTTGCGCAGCGCCGACTCGACGCGGTCGGCGACCACGGCCATGCCGGGAATATCGAGCGGGTCTGCCCAATCGCGCTCGAGCGAGGGTGTGAGGAACGCCCGCGCCTCCTCGACATCTGATATGCCGCGCGCTGCGAGAACGCGGGCGACAAGCGTGCTCACCCCAAGCTCGCGCTTGAGCCTCGTTTCGATATCGCGATGCTGCTCGAGGAGTTCCCAACGCCTTGAGGATGCCAGATGCGCCATCAGACGCACCCCCTTATGCGGGGGCGTATGCGCGAGACAGCCGTATGCAACGGATAAGACCAGATTGCGGCCATGGTGCGTTCTGCCTTTTCATAATCGAATCACGCGAAGGTGACGGGGCTGAGCCCCTTCTCTGTTTATCACCGTCAATTATACGCACATGGTGGACACAAATGTTCGCTGACCCCGAGTATGTTTGGCGAGCGTGGTTTATAAGCGAGAGAGGTCGTTTGTGAATGCTGCGGCTTCTGGATGGACCGTTGAAAGAGGGAAGGCGCCTGACCTGCAACGTGGACGAGGGCTTCTCCGTGCCAGGCCGCCATGGTACCGAGAGGCCTCCGTACACGCCCGCCTTTGTGGACGAGACCTTCTCCGCGCCACGCCAACGTGGACAGGGCCCTCTCGGTACCACGCAACGTGGACGAAGCCTTCTCGGTGCCACGCCCGCGTGGACGAGAGCTTCTCGGTGCCACGGCAAAAACGGAGAGAAGCTAGAAATCGGCAACCGCCGGCGAATCCATCCACGCCGAGACGAACTCGGCATAGGTGCCGTCGATGATGGCCTGGCGCGCACGGCGCATAAGGTCGAGCAGGTAGTAGATGTTGTGCATCGAGAGCAGGATGCCGCCGAGCATCTCCTTCTGGCGCACCAGGTGGTTGAGGTAGGCGCGCGTGTAGCCGCCCGTGCAGACGGGGCACGTGCACTGCGGGTCGAGCGGGCCGGCATCGTGCGCGAAGCGGTTGTTCTTGAGGTTGATGCGGCCCTCGCTCGAGAAGGCCGTGCCCATGCGGGCCGTGCGCGTGGGCAGCACGCAGTCGAACATGTCGATGCCGCATGCGACGCCGCGCACGAGCGTGGTGGGATTGCCCACGCCCATGAGATAGCGCGGCTTGTGCTTGGGCATGTACTCGGATGCGAGCGGCGCGAGGGTCTCGAACATCACCTCGTGGCTCTCCCCCACCGAGTAACCGCCGATGCCGTAGCCGCAGAAATCTGCGATGCTCTCGAGGTGTTCGAGCGAACGCAGGCGCAGGTCGAGGTGCATACCGCCCTGGACGATGCCGAAGAGGGCCTGATCGGTGCGCGTATGGGCATTCCAGCAGCGCTCAGCCCACTTGCTCGAAAGCTCGACGGCACGCTCCACGAACGAGCGCTCGGCGGGATATCCTGGGCACTGGTCGAGCTGCATCACGATATCGGCGCCAAGGAGCTGCTGGATGCGCATGTTCTCCTCGGGCGTCCACATGACGTAGCTGCCGTCGTAGTCGACCGTGCGGAACCGCACACCGTCATCGGTGAGCTTGACGAAATCGCCGTGGCTGAACACCTGGAAGCCGCCCGAATCGGTGAGGATGGGCCCATGCCACTGCATAAAGTCATGCAGGCCGCCGAGCTCAGCGATGGCCTCGGCGCCGGGACGCATGGCCAGGTGGTAGGTGTTGTTGAGCAGGATCTTGGTGCCGAGCGAGGCGATGGTCTCGGGAAGCAGGCCCTTCACCGTGGACTTGGTGCCCACGGGCATAAAGATGGGTGTGGGTATGTCCCCGTGCGGCGTGTGCAGCACGCCAGCGCGGGCATGCGTCGTCGGATCCTCTGCGATGATGTCGAATGCGAAGTAGGCGCTCACCGATCTGCTCCCTGAAAACAGTGTCGAGACAAAACAGAAGCCCGATGCATGCTGGGCATCGGGCTTCCCGAACGTGCTTGGATAAGTATACGGCAGATAGCCTACTCGCCGAAGCCGCTGTCGATGAGGCCGACGAGGGCGTCGAGGGCGGCCTGCTCGTCGTCGCCGTCGCACGCGATCTCAACCTTGGTGCCGCAGCCGAGGCCGGCAGCGAGGATCATCATGATCGACTTGGCGTTGACAGGAGCGGTGTCCTTGTCAACGTTCTTGATCGTGACGGCGCACGCGAACTCCTTGGCGGCGGACACGAACTGGGACGCGGGACGGGCGTGCAGGCCAGTGGCGTTAACGATGGTGGTCTGTGCAGAAACCATAAGTGAACTCCTCACTCTCCGGGGCAGGATTATCCCCCAACCGAAATAATCCTACCAAAACCGAGTCTATATATACCCAATCATTGCGATTGGATTCAAACTCAACTTATGTAGACGGAATGGTTCACAATGTGAGTGGTCTTTTCACGAGAAGGAGCATGACGTGGCTGACGAATTCGAACCCAGAGACGATGCATTCGGTTATCCAGACCCGGAGCCGATTTTCGACGATCTGCCTGACTTCGACCATCCTTATGCCGATCCGCAGCCCGAAGCAGATCAGGCTCCTGCAGATTCCACCTCGAGCATGCAGCAGACGCTCGCCCGCGCCGGCGGCGCTGCCGCAGGAGCCGCGCGCAACGCGAGCGCGGCCATGGCAGAGGGCTTCTCGGCACTGAAGAACGTGGCCGCCGCCTCCCGCGAGCACTCGGGCGCACGCGCTCAGCTGCGCGAGATGCAGAACGCCTTCGATCAGGACAAGGCCGAGCTCGACCATCGCCTCGATATCGAAACGAACTACACGAGGATCGTCTCGGCTGAGACGGCCGAGCTGCAAGACGCCCAGGGCGTGGCGGACAATGCAACCGCTACCATCGAGGCGCTCTCGCAGGAGCGCGACAACCTCAACAACCAGCTCTCGTCCCTCAAGGCTGAGAACGAGCAGATGCTGCGCCCCCACAAGACGCTCGTCGAGTCCACGCGCAGCCGCGCCGACGACACGAGCCGCATCCTCGGCGATGCGCGGCGTGCCGTGAAGGACGCCGAGTCGCAGGCAGATGAGGCCGCGCGCAGACGTGAGCAGAGCATCGCCTCCGCGAACCGTGCGCTCGACAGCGCCCAGGAGCGCCTGCGCAAGGTGCAGGAGGATCTCAAGGCGCTGCAGGATAATCCCGGCTCCGCCCTTTCCGCCATCTTCGACCTCAGGGGCGAGGTGGCGCAGGAGACCGCTTCGGTCGAGGCCGCGCGTGCGGATATCCAGACGGTCACGCTTGACTCGCAGTACGCCGTCGATGCCGCCCAGCAGCAGCTCTTCACACTGCGCCAGACGCTCGAGACCGCCGAGAACGATTACGAGACCGCCAAGAACGAGGCCGAAGAGCGCCGTGCCGAATACGACCGCCTGCACAAGGAGTGCATGCAGAAGGAGCAGGCGCTCCAGCGCGAGATCGACAACCGCGTGGCGGGCATCGATGAAGCCGAGGATGTGCTGCGCGGTGCCGAGGATCGCATCACCGAGGCCAAGGGCCTTCTCGACGAGGCCAACGAGATCCATTCCACGCCCGAGGTCACCGAGGCGCTTCTCGCATCCGTGAACCAGCAGAAGGCCGCCATCGAGGCCCAGCAGGCGCATATCCAGGAGCTCGCCACCTCCGAGAAGAGCCTGCGCGAGAGCACGCGCGGCAAGCGCTTCCTCTTCATCGGCGTCATCGCCGGCGCAGTGATCCTCCTGATCGTCATCCTCTGGCTCATCTTCGGGCCCAAGTAAGCGAACTCACGCAGCATGTTTGGCACAGGGGCTCCTTCTCGGGGCCCCTTTCCTTATCCCGCCAGCGCCGAAACGCCCAACGAGATAGCCGCGATGATGGCGATGAGCGCCGCTGTCCAGAGCACTGTGGCGAGCTTGCTCTGCTCGTACACCCTGAAGAAGGGGTATGGGCCATCTACCTTGCGTGCCGCGTTGAGGCCGAGCATCGTGAAGCCGTAGACCATCGTGATGATCACCGGAATCATGGGCATAGACGCATGGGGCTCCCAGAGCACGTACGATGCGACCGATATGATCGGGCAGAGCGTGTGGTGGTAGAGGCCGTTTTCCTGCAGCATGAGCCTCTTGAAGTCGCCGCCCAGAGGGACCAGCACGCACACGGTGATCAGAAAGGTCATGACGAGCATGCACGAGCTCAGATAGCGAACGGGGGCCGCTGCGGAGCCGAGCACAAGGAAGGCGGCCGACGATATGAGCGTCACGATGTTCGACAGCTGCGTATAATAGGCAAAGATGAGAACGCCGCGCTTGGCGATTGCGATGCGCAGACCGATGATCT
>CAMNAH010000071.1 GCA_946530775.1 uncultured Coriobacteriales bacterium | reverse complement strand
GTTCCTGCGCCCCGACCCGGGAACGCTCGTGCCCCTCCCCTGGCGTCCCGAGCATGGTCGGGTCGTGCAGATGTTCACGAGCCTGCATCTGCCCGATGGAACCATCTGCGAGAGCGATACGCGCAGCTTGCTGCTCCGCGCCGCCGCCGACGCCGCCGCAGCGGGTCTCGACCTCGTCTTCGACACGCGCCAGAACTTCTACCTCTTCTGTCTCGATGAGGAGGGGGAGCCTACTGACATCCCATGCGACAGGGCGGGTTACATGGACATCGCCCCAGATGACCGCTGCGAGAACGTGAGGCGCGAGATCTGCCTCACGCTCGAGCGGATGGGAGTCCACCCGCAGAGCTCCTATCACGAGAAGGGGCCGGGGCAGAACGAGATCGTGTTCCGTCCCTCGGATGCCATCACCGCCGCGGATAACATCATGCTGTTCCAGCGGGTCGTGAGCGCGATGGCCTTCCGCAACGGGTTCCACGCGGACTTCTCCCCCAAACCGATCGCCCAGCAGCCCGGCAACGGGTTCCATATCGGGATGTCTCCCGGACCTCTCGCCAGCGATGCAACCCTGCAGGCCATGGTCGCGGGCATGCTCGGCCACCTCGCTGCCATGACCGTCTTCCTGGATCCCGTCGAAAGATCGTATGAGCGGCTTGCGCGCGACCTCTCCTCGGACGGCCACTCCCAGCTGGTCGGCGTTCCCGTCGCCGACGGGCAACGCTTCGCGGTGCTCCACTCCCCCGACCCATCGGCCAACCCCTACCTCGCGCTCGCCCTCATGATCTGGGCGGGCATCGAAGGGCTCGGGGGATGCCGCGGGAAGGACGAGGCCGCCGCTCTGACCCTCCCTGCAACGCTTGAGGAGGCACGCCTCCGTGCGGCGTCGAGCGATCTCATCTCGGCGCACATCCCCTCGCCTGTCCTCTCGTCCTACCGCATCGGATAGATGCCAGGAAAGGCCGAAGGCAGTCGCATGGATCTCATGGAGCGGACATACGATGTTCTCATCGCCTCCGATGCGCCGAAAGCGACCGAGGTGCTCACCGCGCTGTTGGCGAAGGACCGCTATGGCCGGGCGCGCGTCGTCAAGAGCATAGGGGCCGCCCAGCGCGCATGGAACGAGCGCCCCTACGACCTCGTGATCATCAACGCGCCGCTGCCCGACGGCATGGGCACGCGCTTCGCCATCGACGTCAGCAGCTCTTCCGAGGCAGTCGTGCTCGTGCTTGCGAAAAGCGACATCTGCAGGGATATCCGCGAGAAGGTCTGCGATTATGGCGTCTATACCCTGGGCAAGCCCACGAGCGAGGCGATGCTCTCGCGCGCCCTCGATTGGATGGCGAGCACGCGCGAGCGTCTCCGCGCCATCGGGAAGATCACCCTTTCCTTCGAGGAGAAGATGGCCGAGATCAAGCTCGTCAATCGGGCGAAATGGCTCTTGATCTCGGATCTTGGGATCGACGAGTCGCAAGCCCACCGGCTCATCGAGAAACGGGCGATGGACCGCTGCATCTCACGGGGCGAGGTTGCCGAGGAGATCATCCGGGGCCATCGATAGCCGAAGGCACCTCCCCCCGCAGCATACATTGTCCTCCCCACGCGGTAGAATCGAAGATGGATCATTGCGTGGTTAGGAGTTCCTTTGGCAGAGAAAAGGCCCGGCTGCGGCATCGTCATGATCGTCGCCGCCTGCATCGTCGGTTTGTTCAATTTGCTTATCGTGGCAGCCATGGTCATGGGCGCTCTGGAGGGAGATTCGGACGTCCTGCTCGGCGGCCTCGTTCTCATCATACCGGGCGCACTTATCGTCTTCGGGCTTGTCAAGGGCGGCCTCTGGTTCTACCGTGGCGGCAGCTCGAGCGTCACGCCGGTAAATGAGCTTCCCATCGCGGTGCCAACCGCTGCAAGCCAGCCCGAACCGTCGGAGCAGCCAAGCGATAGGATCGTCTCGATCACCACCATCGCAGGCGATGCGCCCGACGAGTACGAGGTCGTGCCTGCGGCGCCCGCGCCGGCAGTCGCACCGATGCCTGCACCCGCGCCCGCGCCGGCTGTCGCGCCCGCACCTGCACCTGCGCCAGCACCCCAGGCTCCTTCGCGCACGGGACTCTATGCACCCGAGGCCTCCAGCGCCTACTCGTTCGAAAAGGCTGTGATGCGCTCCTCCGATGTATTCGCTACGCTCAAGGACTTCGCCGCGCATCCGCAGGCCGACCCCTACGACACGCATCTTGCAAGCATGCTCAACGCCATCGGCATCGCCACGTGGGCCGATGCGCCCAAGGTGGAGGCCGTCAAGCTCGGACGCTCCGACACCTTCTGGCTCGGCACCAACACCGACGACCTCTCCGACGAGGCGCTCGACCGCTATCTGGGCGTCGAGTGCGCGCTCAACGTGAGTCAGGCCATGCGGCTGGCGCAATGCAGCGCCCACGATGTCCTGCGCGGTGTGATCGATCTCGAGCCGCTGCCCTCGCGCCGTGAGCTTCCCGGCATAGCAGAAGGCGCACGTGAGCAGGGAGAGTGGATGTGCCGCCTGCGCTTCGCCGAGTCCGTCGAGAATACCCGGGCGCCCTTCAGGATGTCGTTCGGCATGCAGGCGAACGTGGCCGTGGGGCTTTTCGTCGTCGACCTCACCATACCCCGCCCCGATACCATGGGCTTCTTCGCCCTCAACAAGACCGGCCGCATTGTCGCGGCGCGCGCCTACGCCCTGCGCTCGGCGCTGCTCTGCGCACGCAATGCGTTCGACCTCGGCCCCGCGATCACGCGCGTGGTGGTGAACTGCGGTGTCACGCGCGGCTCCGACACGCTGCTCTCGCTCGACCTCGACCGCGCGGCGCTCGGACGCCTGCTTCCCGCTGCGCACGACCCCGCCATCGACTCCACGGGATTCCCCGTCGATCCGTCGCTGCGCGTCTCCTTCGATTCCGAAGGCTGGTTCCAGCCCGTCGAGGCCTTCCTCGCCATCGACGATCCCACCGTGGCGCCGCGCGGCCGCTACGATGCCGTCGAGCTCGACGGACGCCCCACGTCCGATTCGCTCATGCGCGCCTGCGGTGCGCAGACGGTCTCTGAGATGGGCATCAACGAGCACGCCGGCCGTTACGATGCCTGGGAGCGCTTCTCGGAGGACATGGGAGAGACGACCGGCGAGGCGGTCTCGCGCCTTGTCGCCATTCGCAACGGCGCGCAGGACGTGAGCGTGGCGGAGGCCGCCGACCGCGTGAGCAAGGCGCTTGTGGAGGGTACGGTCGACGTGAGCGATAAGGACGCGCTCGGCAAGCTCTTCTGCGAGGGCGGAGCGCTCGATACGGTTGCGCACACCGCGCAGGAGGCGCTCGAGGATGCCGAGAATGCCAACCTTGAGGAAGTGCTCTCCAAGCTCGAGGAGGCCCTCTCGCCCATTATGACGATGGGTGCCTACCTCGATGACAACACGCAGGTCTACCGCTACTTCAACTCGCTCATCGAGCGCGCGTGGTTCAACATCAACCTGATGGACCGCTCGCGTGCGGTGCGCCTGGTGCCCGACTCCTACTACACTGCGCTTTCGAGCTCCGCGCGCATCCTCTCGATGCTCGACCGCGGCGAGGAGGCGCTCACCTACACCGACGAGCTCATTCGCATCGCCCCCGCCACGCCCGATGCGGCGCTGGTGCGCGTGCGCGTGCTCGAGAACATGTCGCGCGTCTACGATGCCACCGACCTGCTCAAGGAGACCATCAGCCGCTGCTCCACCACGCGCGACATGGCGATTTGCTACTACCGCCTCGCCTACATGGAGTGGAAGCTCGGGCGCAGCGACCTTGCGGTGGCGTGCTACGAGTTCGCTATCTCGCTCGGCACGCCCGTCGTTGCCCAGGCCGAAGAAGAGCTCCAGGACCTGCTGGGGTCCGATTCCGAGCTCAAGCGCCTCTCACGCGAAGAAACCATCGCAGCCCTGCAGACGGCGGGCATTCCCGTGGGAAATCCCGATGCCCTGCGCGCGGCAGCCGCGCGTGCCGCCATCGCAACCACCGATGCGGGGCTCCACAGCATCGCAGCGCCGCTTACCGGCTCCCTCATCGATATGGGGCGCGACGACGTGCTCGTGGACCTCTACCACTCACTCAGGCTCGGGATATAGCGAAGGATACGAGTTCTTATAACCCTCGTACGACACCAGGACCCGCGTCACATAGGCGCGGGTTTCTTGGTATTGGATGGCGTCGGTGAACGCGATGCCCTGGGAATCGGCGTCAGATGCCCAGATGCGTACGGGTCCCAGCCCCGCGTTGTAGGCGGCGATGACCTGCTCGGTCGTGTCGAACTCCCCCGCCAGATACTCCAGGCAGGCGCAGCCGTACTCGATGTTCACCGCGGGATTCGAAAGGTCGTCCGCGGGAAAGCGCTCGGCGTCGACCAGGCCGAGGGTCACCATGGTCTGGGCCGTCTCGGGCATGATCTGCATGAGGCCCTCGGCGCCCGCATCCGACATAGCGCCGTCATCCCAGCCCGACTCGCAGCGGATGATCGCGCACACGAGATACGGATCGACGTTATGGCGCTCGGAGGAGGCGGCGATGTCGCCGTTGTGCGACACGGGGTACAGCCAAGCGTTCGAGGCGAGCGGCATGAGGAACGGCACCGCGATGAGCGCGATGACCACGACCGCGAGGATGATGAAGATCTTGAGGTTCGAGCGCTGCTGCGTCTGTGCCATATTCGCTCCCCGAGCGTCTAGTCCATGAGATGAGCATGCCGCTGGGCCCATGAGGCGACCTTCTCGGCAAGCTCCGCGGCCGTGCCGCTGTTATCAAGTATGGTGTCTGCGTGCGAGAAAAGATAGTCGTCCGAGGGCTGGGCGGCATCGCGTGCATCGAAATCTGCGCCGTCCATGCCGCGCCCGATCGCGCGCACACGACGGATCTCACGCGGAACATGCACGTAGACGATCTCGTCCGCGAGGTCGAGGTCGCCTTCGAGACGGTCGAGCAGCGGAATCTCGACCACCGTGATGCCCCTCTGGTTGCACAGGGCATCGAGCTCATCCATGAGCCGCTTCTTGATGAAGGGCAGCTCGATGGCCTCGAGCAGGGCGCGGTTGCCCTCTGTAGCGAAGCCACGTGCCGCGAGAAGCGCACGATCGAGCACGCCGGTCTCTGGGTCGAGGATATCCTCTCCAAAGGCCTCTGCGAGCGCCGTAAGGCAGGGCTCGCCGGGTTCGAGCACCTCGCGCGACACCTGGTCGAGATCGATGCGGGTGCACCCGAGCTCTTCGAGGGCGGACGCCACGCTCGACTTGCCCGAGGCGATCTTGCCTGCGAGGAACACAACGTACATGGCACCCTCCCTTCTTACGGACGAATCTTCCCCCTACTCTACCAAAACCTTCTCGCCCGATAGCGCCACAGCCTTTTGGGACAAATTCCTGCGATTTTTTGTCTCAAAAGGCTATCGGAGGCTCCCACGGTGCAATCCCCGTGCCTTTTGGGACAAATTCCTGCGATTTTTTGTCTCAAAAGGCTCGTGACCTGCAATGTGGACGAAGGGCTCTCGGTGCCAACTCGCTATGGTACGGAGAGGCCTCCGTCCACGCGCATCGATGTGGACGAGACCTTCTCCGCGGCACTTCCCGTGGACGAGAGCCTCTCGGTACCAAACCCACGTGGACGAGAGCTTCTCGGTACCATGGCCGTGTGGACGAAGGCCTCTCGGTACCATGGCCGAGAAGGGCGGCGAACAAAAAGCGGGGCCGTCGTAAGACGGCCCCGCAAACAGTGCTCTGGTAGGAGCTTACTCCTCGACGGGAGCCTCCTCGGCAGCGGCCTCCTCGACGGGAGCCTCAACCTCAGCCTCGGCCTCATCGGCGACGGCAGCGGGAGCCTCGCCCTCGGGCAGGGGCTTGACCTCGACGTCGAGACCGAGGGTCTCGGCGGCGGCCTTCATCGAGAGGGAGATGCGACGACGGTCGAGGTCGATCTCGCGGACCATAACCTTGACGACATCGCCAACCTGGCAGACCTGAGAGGGCTGGTCGACGTGGGTCTTGGCCATCTCGGAGATGTGCACGAGGCCCTCGACGCCGTCGCCGAGGTCCACGAAGGCACCAAAGGTGACGAGCTTGGTGACGGCACCCTCGACGATAGCGTCGACGGGGTACTTCTTGACGAGGGAGCGCCAAGGATCTTCCTGGGTCTGCTTGAGACCGAGGGAGATGCGCTCGCGGTTGAGGTCGACCTCGAGAACCTGAACCTCGACCTCCTGGCCGACCTTGACGACCTCGGAGGGATGGTTGACGTGGTTCCAGGAGAGCTCGGAGATGTGCACGAGGCCGTCGATGCCGCCGAGGTCGA
>CAMNAH010000070.1 GCA_946530775.1 uncultured Coriobacteriales bacterium | reverse complement strand
GCCCGCGGTGCGGCGGGCATGGCCTGCGAGCTCGCAGGCGACGATTCCGCCTTCGAGCTGTCCTGCCGCTACCTGGTGGGCAACGATGAGCTGCTCGACATCAACCACCTCGTGCGCGCCCGCGGCCGCAACACCCGCGAGGACATGACCGTCTCGGGCATGCTCGGCGAGGGTGCCTCCAAGACGCTGCGCGAGACGATCGACCTCGTGCACGGCGCCAAGGGATCGCAGGGCAACGAGGCCGAGACCGTGCTCATCGCGGGCGAGAACATCCGCAACAAGACGCTGCCCACCATCCTCTGCGATGAGGAGGACGTGGCCGGCAACCACGGCGCCACCATCGGCGCCATCAGCCCCGATCAACTCGCCTACATGCAGAACCGCGGCCTTACCGAGGACGAGGCTGTGGCGCTGTTCATGCGCTCCATCTTCGACGACGCGCTCATCCATGCACCCGAGGCCGTCTCGTCCGCAGCCGTCACGCTGCGTGCCGAGGCCGTGCTCGGCTCCGAGGTGAGCAACGATTCGCTCGAGGCCCTCGACGTCGACTTCTTCGCGGACGCGGAGGTGTAGCCATGGCGCTTACCGCCTCAGAGCTCGCGAGCATCCAGGAGAACCCCTTCAAGGGCGACTTCCCGCTGCTCGCCTCGAATCCCGAGATCGCCTATCTCGACAGCGCCGCCACCTCGCAGCGCCCTGCCCGCGTGCTCGATGCGCAGAGGCGCTTCTACGAGACCATGAACGCGAACGCCCTGCGCGGCCTCTACCGGCTCTCGGTCGAGGCGACCGCCGCCATCGACGACGCTCGCGCCCGTACCGCGCGCTTCATCGGCGCATCCGATATGCACGAGATCATCTTCACGCGCAACACGAGCGAATCGCTCAACCTCGTGGCACGCTCGTTGGGCAGGATGTTGCTCAACGAGGGCGACGAGGTGGTCATCTCCATCATGGAGCACCACTCCAACCTCATCCCCTGGCAGCAGATCTGCGCTGAGCGCGGCGCCAAGCTCGTCTATCTCTACCTCGACGAGGACTACCGCATCCCCGCCTCCGAGCTCGAAAAGATCGGCCCGCGCACCAAAATCGTCTCGGTCACGCAGGTCTCGAACGTGCTCGGCGTGGAGAACGACGTGCGCGACATCGCCGCGCGCGCCCATGCCGTAGGTGCCGTCTGCATCGTGGACGGCGCGCAGTCCGTGCCGCACATCCCCGTGAACGTGGCCGAGCTCGGCATCGACTTCCTCGCCTTCTCCGGCCACAAGATGCTCTCCCCCATGGGTATCGGCGTCCTCTGGGGAAAACGCGACCTCCTCGAGGCCATGCCGCCCTTCCTCACCGGCGGCGAGATGATCGACTCCGTCTCCGAGCAGGGTGCCGTGTGGGCGCCGCTTCCCGCCAAGTTCGAGGCGGGCACACAGGACGGCGCCGGCATCGTCGCGCTGGGGGAGGCCATCGCCTACCTCGAGCAGATCGGCATGGAGGCCGTCGAGGAGCGCGAGCGCTTGCTCGCCATCGCCCTCACGGATGCCCTCGTATCGCTGCCCTTCGTCGATATCGTGGGCCCCGTCGACGGCAGCCGCCACATCGGCGCCGTCTCCTTCAACGTGAGGAACATCCACCCGCACGACGTCTCGTCGCTTCTCGATATGCACAACGTCTGCATCCGCGCCGGCCATCATTGCGCCGAGCCGTTGCTCAAGCGCCTGGGCGAGAGCTCCACGTGCCGCGCGAGCGTCGCGCTCTACAACGATGCCGCCGATATCGACCGCCTCATCGCGGGTCTCGAATCTGTTTGGAAGGTGTTCAATGGCTGAGATCGATCTCTACAACGCGCAGTTCATGGACCACGTCCATAACCCCGACTACAAATACGAGCTCGAAGATGCCACCTGCAGCCACGAGGGCATCAACCCATCCTGCGGAGACGAGCTCACGTTCTCGATCCGCCTGGCGGATAACGGCACCATCGAGGAGGCCGCCTTCACCGGCCACGGCTGCGCTATCAGCCAGGCGTCGGCCGACATCATGAGCGACCTCATGATCGACAAGACGCCCGCGGAGGCCATCGAGCTCTGCAAGCTCTTCATGGGCATGGTGCGCGGCGAGGTCACCGACGAGGCCGAGATCGCCAAGCTCGACGAGGCTCAGCTTCTGCGTGACATCTCGCACATGCCTGCCCGCGTGAAGTGCGCCGAGCTTGCCTGGCGCACGCTCGAGGAGATGCTCGAGCAGCACTGCGGCGCTGCCGCGGAGGAGGCGAACTAGCATGGCGGAGATGTTCTCCACCAAGGGACGCTACGCGCTGCGCACCATGGCCGACCTGGGCTCGCATGAGGGCTGGGTGTCGCTCGGCGACGTAGCCGAGCGCCAGGGCATCTCGCGCAAGTACCTCGAGCAGATCATCTCGGTGCTCTCGAAGGCCAGGTTCGTCGAGAGCCAGCGCGGCAAGAACGGCGGCTACAAGCTCGCCCGCCCCGCATCCGAGTACACGCTCGGCGAGATCCTACGCGCCGTGGAGGGCAACCTCGCGCCCGTCTCGTGCCTCGACTGCACGAGCGGCGAGCTCTGCCCCAAGATCGAGACGTGCAACACCGTCGATATCTGGCGCGATCTGGGCAAGGTGACCTCGGCGTTTCTCGACAGCAAGACGCTCGCCGACCTCATCGGCCCCAACGGCTCCGATTCCTGCGCCATCTAACGTATTAGTAGATTATGCAAAAGGGGATACTCCCCTATTGCAGAAAAACGGCCCCGCATCTGCGAGGCCGTTCCTTTTACCAGATGGGGGATACTCCCCTACATGCTCGAGCTTATGCCCAACCCTTGCCGTCGGAGCCGAAGTCGACGATAAGCTCCTTGGCGCGGGTGATGATGGCGTCGAAGCCGGGCTTGAGGAGCTTGCGCGGGTCGTAGTTCTTGCCCTCGAGGTCCTTGCCGGCAACGATGAACTCGCGGGTGGCCTTGGCGAAGACAACCTGGAGGTCGGTGTTGACGTTGATCTTGGAGATGCCCATGGAGATGGCCTTCTTGATCTGGTCGGTGGGGATGCCGGTGCCGCCGTGGAGCACGAGCGGCAGGTCGCCGACCTCGGCCTTGATCATCGCGAGCTGGTCGAAGGACAGGCCCTCCCAATCGGCGGGATAGAGGCCGTGGATGTTGCCGATGCCGCAGGCGAGGAAGTCGACGCCCAGCTCGGCGATGGCCTTGCACTGCGCGGGATCGGCGAGCTCACCCTTGGCGGTGATGCCGTCCTCGGTGCCGCCGATGCCGCCGACCTCGGCCTCGACCGAGATGCCCTTGCTGTGGGCGATCTTCACGACCTCGGCGGTCTTCTCCATGTTGATGTCGAAGCTCGCCTCATGGGAGCCGTCGTACATGACGGAGGTGAAGCCGGCCTCGATGGCCTTGAAGCAATCCTCATAGGTGCCATGGTCGAGGTGCATGGCGACGGGCACGGTGATGCCCATGTAGTCGACGATGTTGCGCACGTTGTCGGCGACGTTCTTGTAGCCCTGCTGCCACTTGCCGGCGCCAGCGGAGCACTGGATGATGACCGGGGACTGCAGCTCCTCGGCAGCGGTGAGGATGGAGCGGGTCCACTCGAGGTTGTTGGTGTTGAACGCGGGGATGGCGTAGTGTCCCTGCTCGGCAGCCTGAAGCATGTGGGCAGCATTGACAAGCATGTGAACCTCCAATGTCGGTTTCAAACGGATACATGCACTCTATGTATTTTACCGCGTGCCGCATGGTACGGGTGCCATAATCGTAAGGGTTGGTCGAAACAATCATTGAAGGAGACAGCATGGAGCATCCCAACGCGTGGAGCGAATACACCGACGAGCAGGCTGCCGAGCTCGAGTCGTTCTGCGAGAACTACCGCACGTTCATCTCCGAGAACAAGACCGAGCGCGAGTGCGTGGCCACCGCCATCGAGCTTGCCGAGGCCGCAGGCTATGTATCGCTCGAGAACGCGATCGCTGCCGGCACGCAGCTTGAACCCGGCGACAAGGTCTACACCTCCAACAAGGGCAAGAGCCTCATGCTCGTACGCCTGGGCACCGAGCCGCTCGAGAGCGGCCTCAACATCCTCGGCGCCCACGTGGATAACCCGCGCCTCGACGTGAAGCAGAACCCGCTCGATGAGAAGAACGAGATCGCCTACCTCGACACGCACTACTACGGCGGCATCAAGAAGTACCAGTGGGTCGCCATGCCGCTCGCCATCCACGGCGTCGTGGCGCTCGAGGACGGCAGCGTGGTGAACGTGGTCGTGGGCGAGGACGAGGGCGACCCCGTCTTCTGCATCAGCGACCTGCTCCCCCACCTCGGAGCCGAGCAGATGGCCAAGAAGCTCTCCGAGGGCATCGACGGCGAGATGCTCGATGTGATCGTGGGCAACAAGCCCCTCAAGCTCGAGAAGGACTCCGAGGAGAAGCGCGCCACCGCAGCAGGCGTGCTCGCCCTGCTTGCCGATAAGTACGGCATCGCCGAGGACGACCTCATCTCCGCCGAGCTCGAGGTCGTGCCTGCCGGCGCCGCGCGCGACATGGGCTTCGACCGCTCGATGATCCTCGGCTACGGCCATGACGACCGCGTGTGCGCGTATCCCAGCCTCATCGCCCAGCTCGAGTGCGGCGTGCCCGCGCGCACCGCGGTGTGCCTGCTCGTGGACAAGGAGGAGATCGGCTCCGTGGGCGCCACAGGCATGACCAGCCGCTTCTTCGAGGACAGCATGGCCGAGATCCTCGCGCTCGCAGGCGAGACGGGCGCGCTGGCGCTGCGCCGCTGCCTCGCGCGCTCCAACATGCTCTCGAGCGACGTGTCCGCCGCCTTCGACCCCGCGTTCGCCAGCGTGTTCGAGACCAAGAACAGCTGCTACCTGGGCCACGGCCTCACGTTCAACAAGTACACGGGCGCCCGCGGCAAGTCGGGGTCCAACGATGCCGATGCCGAGTACGTGGCCACCATCCGCCGCGTCATGAACGGCGCGGGCGTGCACTTCCAGACCGCCGAGCTCGGCCGCGTCGATGCGGGCGGCGGCGGCACCATCGCCTACATCCTCGCGGAGTACGGCATGAACGTGATCGACTGCGGCGTGCCCGTGCTCTCGATGCACGCGCCGTGGGAGGTTGCGAGCAAGGCCGACATCTACGAAGCCTACCGGGGCTACAAGGCGTTTTTAGAGCTTGCGTAGAATAATCGCCCCGTTTCTTCTCAGTGCTCGAACAGTCCTCGCGCACAGAGCGCGCTGCGGAACTGCGCCTGAGGAGAAACGGGGCGCTTCGTGCAACCTTGCAATATGCAATAGGGGGTACTCCCCTATTGCATAATTAGCTGGTGTAGTTGTCGAAGTAGCCCTGGACCAGGACGACGGGCGTGCCCTTGTCGCCGGAGCCGCTGGTAAGGTCGCAGAGCGACCCGATAAGGTCGGTGATCTGGCGCGGCGTGGTGCCCTGCGAGGCCATGTTGCCCACGAGGTCGGCGTCCTTGGCCTTGATGGAGGCCGAGATGGCGGCCTTGAGCTCCTCGCCCGAGAGGTTCGCGAAGTCGTTGTCGGCCAGGTACTTGAGCTTGAGCTCGTTAGGCGTGCCCTTGAGGCCGGCGGTGTGGAACGGCGAGACCACCGGGTCTGCCAGCTCCCAGATCTTGCCCTGCGGGTCCTTGAAGGCACCGTCGCCGTAGACCATGACCTCGACGCACTTGCCGGTGGCGGCGAGCAGACGGTTCTGGATGTCCTCGACCAGCTCCTGGCCCTCGCGCGGGAAGAGCTTCACCGTGGACTCGGTGGCCTTGTTGGAGCCGAGCAGGCCATACGTCTCGTTGTAGCCGCTGCCGTCCACCGGGGCGTTCATGATGTCGTCGAGCGTGCAGACGATCTTGGCGCCGGCAGCCTCGAGGATGCGCTTGGTGCGCTTGCGGGTGTGGATGTCGCAGGCGAGCACGCAGTCGCAGTAGTCGAGGATGGGCTTGGCCTGGTTGGAGAAGACGATCTCGCACTCGGCGCCCATCTCCTCGATGAGCTTGCCGTAGTAGTCCACGTAGTCCACGCCGGTGAACTCGTGCACCTTGTAGCCGAAGGCCTCACGGTACTGCTCGAGCGAGAGCACGTCGGAGTACGGGTTGATGCCCGAAGCGTCCACATCGTCCTCGCTGATGAGATGGTTGCCCACCTCGTCGGCCGGATACGACAGGCACAGCACGATCTTCTTGGCGCCCGAGGCGATGCCGCGCAGGCAGATGGCGAAGCGGTTGCGCGAGAGGATGGGCCAGAGCACGCCCACGGTCTCCCCGCCCAGCTTGGCGCGCACGTCGGAGGCGATGTTCTCGACGGTGCAGTAGTTGCCCTGGCTGCGGGC
>CAMNAH010000069.1 GCA_946530775.1 uncultured Coriobacteriales bacterium | reverse complement strand
TCGGCCGCTCCATCGAGACGCTCGCCGCCCGCGAGGGACACGCGCTGCGCCTCAGGCTCCTCCCGCCGTCCGCCGATGCCCTGCGCTCCGGCGCCCTGCTCGAGCGCGAGGTCATGCGCGAGGACACCCACGAGACCTTCTCCATAGAGGCGGCGCTGCTGCCGCCGTTCGCGTCGTTCGTCTGCGTGCCGGTGTGGTTCGGCGGGCATGTCATCTCGATCATCGAGGTGGGGTGGCGCCGCGCGCATGCCATGCTCGAGGACGACGCCCTTCTGCTCGACTCCATAGCGCGCTATCTGGGCGTCCAGCTCATGGGTGCCTTCACGGCCATGCGCGCCAAGCGGGCCGGTGCGCTCCAGCAGCTGGGCAGCGAGCTCCGCGAGCAGCTCATGGCCGTTACGGCGGGCGATAACCTCGGGGCCGTTGAGAACCTCGAGGAGATATGGGAGCGGGCGGCAGACGGCCTCACAGCGCATCTGCTGCCCATCCGCGAGAACAGCCACCAGCATCATGCGGTGCTCGAGCTTCCCGGAAACGACCTGCGCGCCATCCCGGCGTCGCTCGATGCGCTCACCGAGGGGCACCGCCAGGAGGGCGTGGCGCTCGTGTCCGTGGAGGAGGAGTCCGATCTGGGGAGGTGGCTCTCCGATCAGGGCGAGCCTGCCATCGGCGCGCTCGTCGACATGGGCGAGATCGCGGGGGAGCGGCGCTCATTCATGGTGCTCCGCCCGCTGGGCGCCGAGCCCTTCGATGCTGACGAGACGGCCTTCCTGCTGCGCCTTGCCCAGGATTCGCGCGAGATCGCGCTCGGCGAGGAGGCACGCGAGCAGGATAAGCGCATCGCCCAGGCGCTCATGAGCGGCATGAAGAGCGAGCTCCAGACCGTCGAGGGCATCTCGGCGCGGGGCATCTACTCGTCCGCCACGGCGTCTGCGCTCGTGGGCGGCGACTTCTACGACCTCATCCGCCTTCCCGAGCGGCGCGCCTGCGTCATCATGGGCGACGTCTCGGGCAAGGGCGTGGAGGCTGCATCCGTGAGCGCCGCCGTCCGCACCGCGCTCGGCGCCTATGCATGGGAGGGCCTCTCGCCTTCGCGCATGGTGCGTACCCTGAACGACTTCCTCATGGGCTTCTCGCGCATCGAGACGTTCGCCACGCTCTTCGTGGGCATCATCGACCTCGCTGCCGGCACGCTCACCTATTGCTCGGCAGGGCATCCGCCTGCGGTCTTCGTGAGCGCGGGCGAGCTCTCAACCCTCGGCGTGCAGTCGGGCGTCGTGGGCGCGTTCGCCGATATGGACTATCGCGATGGCGTCCAGCCCATCTCCAAGGGCGACCTGCTCTTGCTCTATACCGACGGCACAACCGAGGCGCGCAGTCCCGAGGGGGCGTTCTTCGGCGAGGACGGGCTTGCCGATGCGGTGCTCGCAGAGGTTCCGTGCGGGTTCAACGGCCTGCTCGATCGCCTGCTCGCACGTCTCGATGCCTTCACCTGCCAGCGTCTGGAGGACGATGTGGCCCTTGTGGCGCTCAGATTCGACAAAGTTGGTTAAACCGCGGCGTATGTGGGAACAATCCCTGTATGCCCGAGCATACGCACATAGCCGTCCTACCTCTTGAATCCGACCTCGACGTGAGGTCGGTTCCGGCGGTGCGCGCGCAGATCGAGGGCCTCATCGACGGCGGTTGCCGGCGCATCATCCTCAACATGACCGATACCTGCTATATCGATTCGTGCGGCATGGGCATGCTCTTTGCCGAGATCCGCCGCATGCGCCGCGTGGGCGGGCTCCTCTCGCTCATCGGCGTCTCGCCCGAGGTCTACCGTTCGCTCAGGATTCTGCGCCTGGTCGATGCCATGCCCGTCTCGTGTGCGGGCGCACATGACGCCGTGCCGGCGCTCGATGCCGGGCAGGCGCCCCTCTGGCACACTTCGTTCGCGGTGGCCGCCGATGCCCTCGCGGCAGCGCGCAGCCGCATCGCCGAGCTCATCGCGCCGCTTGGGTTTAACGCCGACGAGCAGTTCGACCTCAAGCTCGCGGCGGGGGAGGCGCTGGGCAATGCCATCGACCACACCTGCGCGCAGGGTGTGCTCGCGGGCGTGTCGGCCTATCCCGATAGGGTGATCATCGAGGTGAGCGATTGCGGCGAGGGGTTCTCGCCCGAAGACGTTAAGGCGCCGGATGCAACCTCCGAGCGCGGGCGCGGCATCGCGCTCATGCGCCTGCTCGCCGATGCCGTATCCATCGCGCCCAAGGCGAACGGCCGGGGCACTGTGGTCCGTATCGTCAAGCTCACCCACTAGCCGGGGCAAGGCTTCTTTTCACAAGGCTGGGGGAACAAAAAGGGCACCCGAGGGTGCCCTTTGCTTGTATGGAGGCGACGCCCAGATTCGAACTGGGGGTAAAGGCTTTGCAGGCCTCTGCCTTACCACTTGGCCACGTCGCCGTATAGAAAAGGCCGATTCAAGACCGGCCCTCGTAAATCATGGAGCGGGCTACGGGGTTCGAACCCGCGACCTCAACCTTGGCAAGGTTGCGCGCTACCAACTGCGCTAAGCCCGCGAACGCGAAGAATAATATAGTCGAGTTGGAACCAAGATGCAAGGAACTTTTTCAAAATAGCGTATCCTTGTTGCCATGGAACTTTCGACCAGCACACTCTATCTCGACTACGGTGCAGCTACGCCGCTTGATTTGCGCGTGCGTGAGGCTATGGAGCCGTATGGAGACAATCTGTTCTTCAACCCTTCGGCCGCCTACGATGAGGCGCGGCGGGTGCGCGCAGACATAGAGGCCGCCCGTGCGACGGTTGCACATCTTATGGGCGCGCGTGCGGACAACATCGTCTTCACGGCCGGCGCCACCGAGGCGAACAACCTCGCGTTCGCGGCGGTCTCGGCGGATGCGCATATCGTGACCGATGCCATCGAGCACGAGAGCGTGCTCGCGTGCATCGGCGGGCATCCGCATACCATCGTGGATGTCAGCTCGGACGGGCGCGTGGATCCCCGTGCCATCGCAGATGCCATCACGCCTATGACCGAGCTTGTCTCGGTGAGCCTCGCTAATGGCGAGATCGGCACCATCCAGCCTTTGCGCGAGATCGCGCGGGCCGTGGCCGCCGAGCGCGAGCGCAGGCTCGCGGCAGGGGAGATGCGCCAGATCTGGCTCCACACAGACGCTTCCCAGGCGGCCGTCGTGCTCTCGGTCAACGTCTCGTCGCTCGGCGTCGACATGATGACCATCTCCGCTGCCAAGATGTACGGTCCCAAGCAGGTGGGCCTGCTCTGGGCGGCGGACGGCATCGCGCTCTCGCCGCTCGTGGCGGGCGGCGGCCAGGAGCGGGGCATCCGCTCGGGCACCGAGAACGTGGCGGGCATCATCGGCTTCGCGCGCGCGTTCGAGATTGCCGCCGCGGAGCGCGCCGGCGAGGCCAAGCGCCTCGCGGGGCTGCGCGACCGGCTCGAGCGTGCGCTTACCGCAGCGTTTCCCGATGCCGTGGTCTCGGGTCCGCGCAACCCCAAGCTGCGCCTTCCCGGCCTCCTGCATATCTCGTTTCCCGGTATCGAGGCGCGTCGCCTGGTGCTTTTGCTCGGACGCGCGGGCGTGCTCGCTGCCACGGGAAGCGCCTGCGCCGCCTCCAAGATGCGCGTGAGCCACGTGCTCTCCGCCATCGGCATGGACGAGCGCACCGCCGCAGGCTCGCTGCGCTTCACGCTCGGACGCCCCACCACCACCGATGAGATCGACAGTGCTGCCGCAATCATCATCGCGTGCGTGCGCGCCGAGTACGAGCGCGTGGGAGGCGCGTGATGAGCGCGCGCGTGTTCCTCGGGCTTTCGGGTGGCGTGGACTCCGCGCTCTCGGCTGCACTTCTTGCCGAGCAGGGCTATGACGTGACCTGCATCTACATGCGCAACTGGTCGCGCGACCTGCCGGGCTTTGCCTGCCCGTGGGCGGAGGAGCTGGCCGATGCCGAACGTGTGGCGGTGGAGCTGGGACTTCCGCTCGAGGTTTGGGACTGCGAGCGCGAGTATAAGGAGACGGTCGTCGACTACCTTGTGGACTCCTACGCGCGCGGCTACACGCCCAATCCCGATGTGATGTGCAACCAAACCGTCAAGTTCGGCACCTTTGCCGAGAAGGCCTTCGCTGCAGGCGCCGACCTCATCGCCACCGGTCACTATGCCGCCTGCACGCATGCCGCGAGCGGCCCGGCGACGCTTCTGCGCGCGGCGGACGAGCATAAGGACCAGACGTATTTTCTCTGGCGAGTGCCCGGCGAGACGTTCAACCGCGTGCTGTTCCCCATGGGAGATGTGCCGTCCAAAGCCGTGGCGCGCGACATGTGCCGCGAGCGCGGGCTCTCCGTGGCCGATAAGCCCGACTCCGACGGCATCTGCTTCATCGGGCCCGTGGGTCTGCGCACCTTCCTGCTCGACTCGCTCGAGCGCCGCGCGGGCGATGTTGTGGAATGGGAGACGGGTGCGGTGCTGGGCCACCACGACGGTGCGTTCCTCTTCACCGTGGGGCAGCGCAAGGGCCTCGACCTGGGCGGCGGCCCCGCACGTTACGTGGTGGCCACCGATACGGACACAAACACCGTCTATGTGACGGCGAATCTAGATTGCCCGGCGCTCTGGACCAGCGAGGACGTGCTCGAAGACGCCCATTGGATCGCGGGTGCGGCACCAGCGGCGGGGGAGTACCTCGTGCGTACGCGCCATACGGGCGCGCTCCGCATCGCGCGGGTGGAGCCGCAGGCAGACGGCACGGTGCGCGTGCTCTGGCCCGACGCCGTGCGAACCGTGGCGCCCGGCCAGTCGGCAGTGATCTACGATGGGCGCATCTGCCTCGGCGGCGGCATCATCCGGCCTCAGCTACATTGATTCCAAAATACCCGTTGTATCTCGCCGCGTTTTCGGCTATAGTTTCCTTTGCTCCACTTGACGGGCGCTTAGCTCAGGGGGAGAGCGCTTCCCTGACACGGAAGAGGTCACAAGTTCAAATCTTGTAGCGCCCACCAACTTCTCCAGGCTGCCATCCGGCAGCCTTTTTTCTTGCCGAGCAATCTCGCGAAAAGAGAATCCGCCCCGCATGATGCCTATCGAATCATGCGCTGCAGGACCTCTTTTGGCTACGCGAGCGCCGCGAGCTCACGCGCGAGGCGTTCGGGCTGGAAAAGCGCCATGTCGCCGTGGTCCATATCGTCGAACTGCCTGAAGACGGTCTGCGGTACAAGCTCGCGCATGTAGGCGATGTCCCACTTCCTGGCGTGTCGCTCCTTCTCGGCATACCAGTAGTGGATCGTGCCGTTTACCTGAATGGGGACCTTGGGCATGCGGTAGTTGTTGCACGAGTCGAAGGTGCGCCAGAGCGTCCTGTACGAGCAGTGCCGCATCATGTTCGCCAGGTAGCGCATGTCCTCGTCGCTGAATTCCGTTGAGCTGAAGGCTTTGACCATGAGCTTCTCGCCGCCCAGCTTGCCCAGGGCCACCATGAGGAAGTCGCGCAGGGCTATGGGGCGCGTGAGCAGGTACGGGAGCCGGTAGGGCGTGATGCCGCCGTCCATGACGTAGTGGCGCGCCCGCACCTTGCCGTATGCGGCCATCCTCAGGGCGATGCTTCCGCCCATGGAGCAGCCATAGATCGCGTGGACGCGCTCGATACCGTGGTCGACCAACCATGCGTCGAGCTCGGACGCGATCTGCTCGACGGAGGAGAAGTCCGAGTCGTCGCCGAGGTTGTATCCCGGCAGCACGGGCACCACCAGGCGGTAGTCGCTCTCCAGCAAGGGGATGACGTACTCGAAGTAGTCCCAGGTTACGAGCGATGGGTGGATGAGCACGATGGCGCGGCTGTTGCCCGTTCCGAATTCCCTGATCTCCATCGACGTGCCGCCTCCAATGGCTTCGCTGGTCTATTTGTTAGCTATTGTAAACTTTATGGCAGAGGTATAGGGGCAAAGGCGCTGAACCCAGAGCCCCTTCTCGCAGGCTCTTCTCGCCTTTTGAGACAAATTCCTGCGATTTTTTGTCCCAAAAGGCTGTAAGGGGCAGCGGGGAAGAGGGCGGCCGCTCCGCGCGTGGCGGAGGAGCTTCTGACCTGCGGTGTGGACGAGGGCTTCTCGGTGTCAGGGCGCCATGGTACGGAGAGGCCTTGGTACACGCAGTATGGCGTGGACGAGAGCCTCTTCGCGGCACCATGCGTGGACGGAGGCCTCTCGATGCCAAATCCGCGTGGACGAAGGCCTCTCGGTACCAAACTCGTGTGGACGAGACCCTCTCGGTACCATGGAGAAAACGGGCGACCGCCCAGCCGCCCTGCCCGTCAGGTTTCCAAGCCTTTTGAGACATATTCCTGCGATTTTTTGTCCCAAAAGGCTATGGCTATCCGATGATCGACGTGGGCGCGATGCCGTTCATGGCGCAGGAGTTCGCCACCGAGAAGAGATAGCGCTTCATGGCGCGGCGCATGGCGAGCACGGCCGT
>CAMNAH010000068.1 GCA_946530775.1 uncultured Coriobacteriales bacterium | reverse complement strand
GGCTTGTTAAATCCCTTCTCAGTAGAGAAATGTACTAATCGCTAAGAGACTTCATCTCTCAGCATCCGCAGAGCGTTGCCGGATGGTGTCCACGATATTGTCGAGAAGCTCATAGGGCAGAGAAAGCCCGTCCAGCGCTGAGGGTATCATGAGGTGGAACGACGACAATTGATCGGATGAGCACCATGGCACGTAAGCAGAGAAAACAGACGCCCCCGCATCGCAAGAAGCCCCATCAGCTGCTGACGGGCACGTTCAGCGTGGTGCGCTCGGGCCAGGCGAGCGTCGAGACGCCGGAGGGCACGTTCCGCGTGGGCCGCGGCGGCACGCGCGAGGCGCTGCACGGCGACACCGTGCAGGTCTCGCTCTCCAACGTCCACGGCGAGAAGCTCGCCTACGTGCAGCATGTCTCCGCGCGCGCCGTCACCACCTTCCTCGGACGCTACGAGGCGGCCGAACCGCTCGGCGTGGTGGTACCGCTCGACAGTCGTCTCAACTGCGATTTCTTCGTGCTTCCCGAGGACCTCACGCCCACCCGTCTGGGCGTGCAGCCCGGCGATATCGTGTCCGCGCGCATCGTGGAATACCCCACGCGCAAAAGCGCCGCCGTGGCCACGCTCGACCGCCGCGTGGGTGCGGGATCGGAGCTCAGCGTGCCCATCGAGGCGCTCATCGCAAGCTACGGCCTGCCCACGGAGTTCCTACCTGCGACGCTGGCCCAGGCCGAGACGCTCGCCCTCGATGTCGAGGGCGCCCTCGCGAAGGAGCCCGATCGCATCGACCTGCGCGATGCCCTCGCCATCACCGTCGATCCTGCAGATGCGCGCGACTTCGACGATGCCGTAGGCGCGTTCCGCACGGACAACGGCTACGAGCTCTGGGTGCATATCGCCGACGTCTCGGCGTACGTGCATGCGGGCGACGCCATCGACAGCGAGGCCAAGCAGCGCACCTGCTCGGTCTACCTGGTCGACCGCGTGCTGCCCATGCTGCCCGAGCGCCTCTGCAACGAGCTCTGCTCGCTCAAGCCCCATGAGGACCGCCTCGCCATGAGCGTGCGCATGACGCTCGACACAGGCGGTTCCACGGTTGCCGCAGAGGTGCATCCCTCGGTCATCCGCTCGTCGGCGCGGCTCTCCTACGACGAGGTCGATGCCGTGCTCTCGGGCCAGACGACCGCTCCATCCCCGCAGATAGGGGAGCTCATCGTCCTGCTCGACGAGATCCGCCGCCTGCGCGAGAACATGCGCGCCAAGCGCGGCGCCGTTGACTTCGAGACCGTCGAGGCCAAGGTGGTCCTTGCCGAAGACGGCACGCCCACGGGCGTCTCGGTGCGCTCCAAAACGCCTGCGACGAGCCTCATCGAGGAGGCCATGCTCGCCGCCAACGAGAGCGTGGCCAAGATCCTCTCGGACGCCAACGTTGCGAGCGCCTACCGCGTGCACGAGCATCCGTCGCCCGATGACCTCAAGGCGACGGTCCTGCCGCTGCGCGAGCTCGGGCTCATACAGGGCGAGGAGGCTGCCGGCCTTATCGCGGGCGACCCCTTCACCATCGCCGCCGTGCTCGACCGCGCGAAGGGCACGCCGGGTGGCGAGCTTGCGTCCGCGCTGCTGCTCCGCGCCCAGAAACGCGCCATCTACCTGCCGCACAACCAGGGCCACTACGCGCTTGCCGCGCCGGCGTACTGCCACTTCACCTCGCCCATCCGCCGCTATCCCGACCTGGTGGTCCATCGCAGCATCAAGGCGCTGCTCCGCGGCACGCTGGGATCGCGCGAGCAGGCCGTTATCCAGCAGCAGCTCCCGCAGATCTGCCGCAGCTGCTCCGACCAGGAACGCGTGGCCGACTCCGCCTCGCGCGACTCGCACGATATCAAGATGGCCGAGCTCTACTCGACGCGCATCGGTGAGGCCTTCTCGGGCGTGGTGAGCGGCGTCGCGAGCTTCGGTCTCTTCGTCACGCTCGACGACACGCACGCAGAGGGGCTGCTGCCCATCCGCGCGCTCGGCGACGAGTGGTTCGACTACGACGAGACGCGCCTCACGCTCAAGAGCGAGTCCACGGGCACCGTCTACCGCCTGGGCAAGCGCGTTGCCGTGCGCGTCTTAGGCGTGGACATCGACCGGGGCCGTATCGACTTCACGCTGGCAACGGGCGGCGGGCAAAGGCATAATTGATTCGCAGATAGACCAACGATTTCCTGAGGAGTTCCATGTCTCAGACCAATATGACAGACGAGATCCAGCGCGCTGAGGGCTACCTCATGCAGGACCATGACGAGCAGGCCATCGAGCTGCTCTCGCGCCTCGCGGAGGATGCCGAGGAGTACGTCGACCGCAACTGCCCCACCACCGAGAGCGTGCAGTGGTTCGCGTTTCCCACCATCTTCGACCGCCTGGCGTACCGCCGCGTGGAGAACGACCCGCGCGAGCTGCACGATATCGACGAGCCGCTCAACCGCCTCTATTCCGATCTCGCGCTCGCCTACGTCAAGGACGGCAACTACGAGATGGCCATCGAGGCTCTCAAGCAGGCGATTCGCTGGAATCCCATGGATTGCGGCGCTCGCCTCGACCTGGCCGACCTCTTCCGCGTGACCGGCGATGCGCAGGAGCACCTCGCGCTCACCTACACCGTGTTCGAGCGCGCGAGCGATGCCCGCCATCTGGCGCGCGCCTTCCTCACCTTTGCCAACTACTTCGAGGTATGTGAGAAGCCCCGCACGGCGGCGGCAGCACTCCGCGCGGCACGCAAGCTCGACGTGGCCGACTCCGCCCTCGCGGCGGCGCTCGACCAGGCTGCGGGCACCGAGCGCGATCCCGATGGCGTGACCGACGAGGAAACCGCGGAGCTGCTCGCAGCCGAGGGCCTGCCCGACGGCGCGAACGCCGAGATCGCCATCTGCCTGCTCATGTGCGCAACCGATGCGGCTGCCGCGGGCGACCGCAACGCCGCGACCACCTTCACGCTGCGCGCCCGCGACCTCGTGGGCGAGCCCGCGGCCATGGCGCTGCTCGAGCTCATCCGCAGTTCGGAGGCGGGTGAGTAGCATGGCCAAGACGCCTGCTGGCAAGGACAAGCCCAACATCAAGGTGATCGCCAAGAACCGCTCGGCGAGCCACGAGTACTTCATCGACGAGACGTTCGAGGCGGGCCTGGTGCTCACCGGCACCGAGGTCAAGAGCATCCGCGAGCGCGCCTGCCAGATCACCGATGCGTTCTGCCTCATCCGCAACCGCGAGGCGTGGCTCCACGGCGTGCATATCCACCCCTACAGTCACGGCACCGTGTGGAACGTCGACCCCGACCGCAGGCGCAAGCTCCTGCTCCACAAGCGCCAGATCGATTATCTCGACCGCAAGCTGCGCCTCAAGGGCGTGGCGCTCGTACCCTTGCAGCTCTACTTCGACGAGCACAACCGCGTCAAGCTCACCATCGGGCTCGGCCGCGGCAAGAAGCTCTACGACAAGCGCGACGATATGGCCAAGCGCGATGTGAATCGCGAGATCCAACGTGCGTTGAAGGAGCGCAGCCGCTAGCAGCGAAAGCGCGTACAAAGAGAAGGGGGAACCATGGATACGAAGGCCCTGCACAAGTTCACGAGCGGACTGTACGTGGTATCGACCCAAGATGGCGACACAGCTGCCGCCTGTCTCATCAACACGGGTCTGCAGCTCACAAGCACGCCGCTCCAGGTTCAGGTGGTCGTCAACAAGGACAACTTCACCGAGGGCGTCATCGAGAAGACTGGGCATTTCGCGCTCACGCTCGTCTCGGAGAAGGCCGATATGCCCTACATCGGGCGCTTCGGCTTCCGCACCTCGCGCGACTTCGCCAAGTTCGAGGGCGTGCCCGTGGAGCGCACCATCCTCGGCGACCCCTACACGCCCGAGAACGCCGTCGCCATGCTTGCGTGCGAGGTCGTGCAGACGCTCGACGTGGGCACGCACATGCTCTTCGTGGGCGAGGTCAAGGACGCGGCCGTGCTCTCGGACGATCCGCACATGACCTACGGCTACTACCACACCGTGCTCAAGGGCAAGACACCTCCCAAGGCGTCGTCCTACGTGCCCGAAGGATAGGGTGCCGTCTGCAGGCGAAACCCTACCGTATGCATGGCGGCGGTAAACGATTTCAGGTATGATGGGTACAGAGATAGTAAGCAAGGTTTCCCAACTGGGAGGCCATGGATACAGGGGGTGGTTCCAATGGGCACCGAAGAGAAGACGTACACGTTCCGTTGCACCGTTTGCGGCTGGGAATACGAGAGCGATTCCCCCGAGCTCCCCGAGGATTTCGCCTGCGAGCTTTGCGGCGTCGGCCCTGATATGTTCGAGCTGGTTGAGGAGTAATACGGTCCCTAAGTTCCACCGTGTACGAACAACCTAATAGTGCGCCACGGACTGGCGCGACAAGAACCAAGAGAGCCCCGGAGATGAACCTCCGGGGCTTTTCGTGTGCTGTTTACCCATCGCACCCTGCATGATTCGCCTATGTGCGACCGTGCTTCACGAGTACCGCACTTTTTTCGGACACCCATACTAATAGTGAGGTAAAAAGTGCAGGTAGAAGGGGTGCGCTGCATCGATGCCAGGCTATAAACTGCGGTACTCGTTTCCAACGAGTCTTTCCTGGCAGGGTGACACACCTGCTGTCAAAAACATGGGTGGTTTTCTGGCAGAAGGCCTGTCGTCCTGTCAGGAAAGGTAGGATAGTAGCGTTGAAATCCGTATCGAAAGGATCGTGCATGTCCGCAACCTCCCGCTCGTTCGATCGCGCGAACGACCAGATGCGCCCCGTCAAGCTCACGCGCGAGGTCATGAAGAACGCCCACGGCTCGTGCCTCTGCGAGTTCGGCGACACGCGCGTGCTCTGCACCGCCACCGTCGAGGAGGGCGTTCCCCTGTGGCGCAAGGGCGCTCATGCCGGCTGGGTCACCGCCGAATACGCCATGCTCCCCGCGTCCACCACGCGCCGCACCCCGCGCGAGCAGAAGGGGCGCAAGGGCCGCTCCATGGAGATCGAGCGCCTTATCGGCCGCTCCCTGCGCGCCGTCACCGACATGCGTCTGCTCGGCGAGTACACGGTGACCATCGACTGCGACGTGATCCAGGCCGACGGAGGCACCCGCACCGCCTCGATCACCGGCGCGTGGGTCGCCCTGCACGATGCCCTCATGCGCGAGGTCGAGGCCGATCGCATCAAGCGCCTGCCGCTCACCGACCAGGTGGCGGCCGTCTCGTTTGGCCTGGTGGGAGGCGTACCGCTGCTCGACCTCGACTACCACGAGGACAGTTCCGCCGACGTGGACATGAACCTCGTCGCATGCTCGGACGGCCGCATCGTGGAGCTCCAGGGCACGGGCGAGCACACCACGTTCTCGCGCGCGCAGCTGAACGAGCTGCTCGATATGGGCGAGAAGGCCATCGCGCAGCTGCTCGAGCTCCAGAACAACGTGACCGGCTTCCGCGAGTAGGAGGACCCATGGCATATCTAGACATCGCCTCGCTCGACCCCGCCAAGACCATCGTGGTCGCCACCGGCAACGCGCATAAGGTGGTGGAGATCGAGGAGATCCTCGGACGCGTCCTGCCCGACGTGCGCTTCGTGGCGCTGGGCGAGCTGGGAGACTTCCCCGATGCCGTCGAGGACGGCGAGACCTTTGCTGACAACGCCCTCATCAAGGCCCGCTACGCGCTCGAATGCACGGGCCTCTCGATGGCGGTGGCCGACGACTCGGGCCTTTGCGTGGACGCGCTCGGCGGCGCTCCCGGCGTGTGGTCCGCGCGCTGGGCGGGCGTCCACGGCGCCGACGATGCCAACAACGAGAAGCTCATGCGCGAGATGGCGGACGTGCCTGAGGAGAAGCGCACCGCGCGTTTTCACTCTTCCGTGGTGCTCGCCTATGCCGATGGCCGCTCGCTCGTGGGCGAGGGCGACTGCGAGGGCCGCATAGGCTACGACCCCGTGGGCACCAACGGCTTCGGCTACGATCCGCTCTTCTTGCCCGACGACACGCCCGGCCGCACCATGGCGCAGCTCGAGCTTGCCGAGAAGAACACCATCTCGCACCGCTACCACGCCCTTATCGACCTTTCGGCAAAGCTGACCCGCTAAGCAGCATCCCCTTTGTCCCATTTCCGTGGGGCACTTGAATTTGCCGTCCCAAGGAGAGTAAGCTGGTACCTCGTGAAACGCTGATTCTCGCCGACAGGCTGCGGCGATTGCATGGAGGTTGTGCATGGAGAACGAGATTCCGCCCATCAACAGGGTCGATACCATCCGCGACGAGCTCATGGCGCTCCAGGGCGAGCGTCTCAAGGTGCGCGCCAACATGGGCCGCTCCCGCATCGTCGAGCGCACGGGCACCCTCGTGATGGCGCACCCCTCGCTCTTCATCGTCGAGGTCGAGGAGCGCCGCGGCCGCAAGTCGCGTCAGTCCTACCAGTACGTCGACGTGCTCACGGGCACCGTCGAGCTCTACGACACCGATACCGG
>CAMNAH010000067.1 GCA_946530775.1 uncultured Coriobacteriales bacterium | reverse complement strand
GCTGCCAACGACCCGACAATCGCGCCTCCTCGCTCGTGTCATAAGTGAGCCCCGACACGAGGAGGAACACCATGAAAACTGCGATTAATCGTTTGGGCAAGGCTTTGACCTGCATGTTCGCGCTGCTGGCAGCGTTTGCGCTCGCCGCATGCGCATTCGAGGCCCAGAGCGGGGCTCTGTCGGGTCCGCAGAAGGACACTGCTCCAGCCGAGGCTGAGGTCGGTGCCTACGATTGCACATCCGAGGCAGGGGAGAGCTTCTACTACGTAGAGGACTATATCGACTGGAACACCGAGGAATACGCCGCCATTCACGAGGGCGGCTTCGTGTCCACACGCGCCAACCCGCTCTCCACGCTCTCGGCCGACGTCGACACCGCCTCCTACGCCAACCTGCGTCGCATGATCTTCGACGGCTACGCCCTCGACGAGATCCCCTCCGGCTCCGTGCGCATCGAGGAGCTGCTCAACTACTTCACCTACGGCTACGACGAGCCCGCGGCGGGCGAGCGCTTCGCCATCACCCCGCACCTCGGTCCCTGCCCGTGGAATCCCGAAACCAAGCTCCTGACCTTGGGCTTCTCCACCGCGCGCGAGACGGGCGCCGCCGAGCGCGGCCGCAACCTGGTGTTTCTGATCGACGTGTCGGGCTCGATGGACAGCAGCGACAAGCTCGACCTGCTCAAAGACAGCTTCGAGGTGCTCGTGCGCGACCTCACCGAGCGCGACCGCATCTCCATCGTGACCTACGCGAGCGGCGAGGAGCTCGTGCTCGAGGGCGCGTCCGGCACCGATGCGCGCCGGATCATGCGCGCCATCAACCGCCTGCGCGCCGACGGCTCCACCAACGGCGAGCGCGGCCTCGAGCTGGCCTACGAGGTGGCCGAGCGCAACTTCATCGACGGCGGCGTCAACCGCATCATCATGGCCTCCGACGGCGACCTCAACGTGGGCATGACCAGCGAGAGCGACCTCTATGACTACGTGAGCGCCAAGCGCGAGACGGGCATCTACCTCAGCGTGCTGGGCTTCGGCACCGGCAACTACAAGGACACCAAGATGGAGACGCTCGCCGACAACGGCAACGGCTCCTACCACTACATCGACTGCATCGACGAGGCCGAGCGCGTGTTCTCCGAGAAGCTCTCCGCGAACCTCGTGCCGTTCGCCGACGACGTGAAGGTGCAGGTCGAGTTCAACCCCGCGCTGGTGAAGGGCTATAGGCTCATCGGCTACGAGAACCGCGAGATGGCCGACGAGGACTTCGAGAACGATGCGCGCGATGCCGCGGACATCGGCCCCGGCGCACAGTTTACCGTGGCCTACGAGGTCGTGCTCGCAGATTCCGCGTTCGACGTGGCCGAGCCCGAGCTGCGCTATTCCGCGCCCGAGGCGAGCGGCGACTTTGGCAGCGAGCTCGCCACCGCGACCGTGCGCTACCGCGCCTTCGACGACGGCCAGGTGCACGAGCAGAGCATCGCCATCGACGACGCTGACACCGCCAACGCCGACTGGCGCTTCGCCGCGGCCGTGATCGAGTTCGGCATGTACGTGCGCGGCTCCGAGCACGCCGGCACCACCTCGCCCGAGCAGATCTTCGAGCTCATCGCCCAGAGCGAGCCCACGCCCGAGCATGATGGCTTCGCAGAGATGGTCGGCTATCTGCTCGACGACGGAGGCTGGAGGCGATAACCTCCGTCACCAGCGTCCGTACGTCGCCTCCCACATAACCCACAAACGTATCGGGTATCCTTTAGAGGTTAATTACTGCTACCCGATACGCGCAGGGAGGTGACGCCATGGCCGAGAAACCCAAGACCCAGGTCCAATCCACGACCAACCACGAGCGCGACGAGCTCAAATCCATCCGCAAGCCGGTGCTCTTCCTCGGTGCGGTCATGGTGGTCTACGTCCTCTACATCGTGTTCTCCGGCCAGCTCGAGGAGTTCGTCGGCGCGCTCGCCGGCGTCGACGTCTGGTGGGTGCTGCGCGGCGCGGCCTGCATGCTCTGCTACTACCTGCTCGGCGTGACGGGCTACGCGGTTCCCGTCTCGCGCGACCGCAAATCGCCGCTGGGCTTCCGCGACCTCATGAGCGCCGAGGCCGCCGGTATCTTCTTCTCGTATCTCTCGCCGGGCGGCGCGGGATCGGCCCCGGCGCGCATCTACCGCCTCACGCGCGCGGGCCTCACGGTGGGCGCCGCGTCGGCCCTGCAGTGCACGCGCTACATCATCTACGAGGCCGCCGAGGGCATCTTCGCGGCCATCATGCTCGTCTTCCGCTACCAGTACTTCGTCGATGCCGTGGGCAACTTCGCGGTGATCGGCCTCGTGCTCTTCGGTGCCAAGATCATCGCGGTCACGGGGCTCATCCTGTTCTGCGTGTTCCCGCGGTTCGTGCGGCGCATCGGAAACACCGGCATTCGCCTGCTCGAGAAGACCCCGCTCAAGCTCGACTACGCGGGCTGGCGTGACGCGCTCAACAACCAGTCGCAGGAGTTCTCCGACGGCTTCAAGACCTCCGCGAAGGACTGGAAGATGATGGCGTTCGCGGTGCTGATCTCGATGTCGCAGCTCGCGTGCCAGTATGCGCTGGGCTGGTTCGTGGCGCATGCCTTCGGCTTCCACGATGCCGACCTCGTGACCTGCCTGGCCGCGGGATCGATGCTCGAGCTGCTCACCTCCGCCGTGCCGCTGCCCGGCGGCGAGGGCGGTGCCGAGGTGGGCTTCGCGATGCTCTTCGGGCCCGTCTTCGGCTCGACCGTCTCGGCATCCTACGTGGTGTGGCGCTTCATCGAGTACATCCTGCCCATCCTTGCGGCCATCCCGCTCCTGGGGCTGCGCAGCCGCGGCGGCACCAACGTGTACCAGCGCCTCGCCCGCGTGCGCCGCGGCTTCGACCGGTTCATCTCGGGGCTTCCCGGCATGCGGCGCCACAAGGTGTCGGGCGGCATCCGCGTTACGCCCAAGAAGAAATAACGGCAGCGCCTGCTGGCACGCGGCGCCCTTTCTCCCGCAGACGGTGCAAAATCAACCGCGGACGCAACAAGCGCCGCGGCACGGTTTATCATTGACCCAAGGTTCGAATTCTTCACGAGAAGGAGCACGCCAATGGACATTCAGAGCATCGTCGGCAGCCTTATCGGCCTCGCGCAGGACAACCCCTCCATCCTCGGCAGCCTTGTCGAGCATCCGTATTCCACCGTGCGCACCGTGTCGGGCGTTGAGGACGTCAGCCGCCAGGAGGCCGCTGAGGTCGTGACCGCCGTGTCGTCGCTCGCGCAGGGCAACGCCGTGGACTTCGGACAGCTCGCCGGCCTTGCCGGCACGCTGCTCGGCCAGAACAACAACTCCGTGCACAGCCTTGCCGGCTCGCTGTTCGGCAGCCTGCTCGGCGTCGACACCGCCGCGCCCGTTCAGCAGCAGGCAGCTGAGGAGCCCGCTGGCATGCAGCTCGACCTCGGCAAGCTCGCCACCATCGCGGGGTCGCTCCTGGCCATCGCCAACGCCACCGGCATCACCACCAAGAAGACCAAGAAGAGCGGCGTCGACCTGTCCGACGGCATCGGCCTCGACGACGTGGCGGGCCTCGCGGGCACGCTGCTCTCCAACAACTCCAAGAAGAAGACCGGCGGCATCGACCTGTCCGACGGCATCGGCCTTGACGACGTCATCGGCATTGCCGGCACCATGCTCGGCGGCAAGTAAACCTGCCGATTCAGGCTATCGACTCGGAGGCGCGCGGTTTTGCCGCGCGCCTTTTTCATGCGGGCGACGCTCCGGAAGCGCCCCTACAGCTTGAAGACAACCTCGATGGCCGGGTCGATCAGGCCGGCGAACGTCTTGCCGTCATCGGCTGAGCCTGCCACCGTGCCGTAGTGCTCGGGAATCGCCACCGCGGGCTTGAGCGCGTTCACGAACGCGGCCGCCTGGCGCGCGTCCATGGTGTAGGTGCCGCCCACGGGCACCAGCGCGATATCGCATGCGATCTCGTGGTTCTCGGGCAGGTCGTCGGTGTCGCCGGCCACATAGACGCGCACGCCGGATGCGAGCTCGACCACATAGCCCACCCAGCCGTTCTCGCGCGGATGAAACTGGCGGCCCGGCGTTGCCGCAGGTACGGCCTCCACGCGGATGCCCTCGAGCGGCATGCGCACGTCTCCCGGAGCCACGAGCAGCGCGTGCGGGAGCTCGGCCTTCATGCTTGCGGGCGCCACGAAGCGGGTGTCCTCGCGCGCGATCTTGGCGATGCTCTCGGGCGAGAAGTGGTCGAAGTGGGAGTGCGTGATCAGGATGAGGTCCGCATCGTGGGGCTCGGATGCGATCTCGAACGGATCGACGTAGATGACCGCGCCCGCTCCGCCATCGATGCGGATGGAGCTGTGCGTGTTGATGGTGATGAAGCTCGTGTCCATGGCGCCTCCTCGCATGCGGTTGCTCCAAGCATACGCGCTCGCGTCTTGCCGCGCGGCAATCGCGATCTCCCAGCGGCAAATGGGGCTTCTCGAAAGGCGGTTGGCACGAGAGAGCGCCGTTTCTGCTCAAGATGCCGATTTTTCCGCGGTTTTTGAGGGTCATTTGTCCATCGGAGCCGGACAGGCCCGAATTTCGGGGCCTCTGACCTGCGGTTCCAAATAGCGGGTCTACGCCCTATGGCGATTAGACCCCTTAAAACCGCGGAAAACTAGGCATTTTGAGCAGAAACCGCCAATTTGCGTGCACAGCCCTCGCCGCGCCCGCCAAACCCGCCGCTTTTTACGCGCGGTTAGAACGATGCCCTTATAATCTATGACGGACTCCCACATCAAGTACTCCGGCGACTGGCAGGGCTAGGATCGGCCGGGAAGGCAGGCGCAGCATGGCAACCATGATCCCCTCGGACGGGCCGCGCGAGTTTCTCCCCGAATCGCGGGAGGATATCGTGTGGGAGGCGCTCGCCGACAAGGACAAGCTCTCGAACGACTACTACGTCATCCACAGCATGCATCTGCTGTCGGCGGACAAGGACGACATGCTGCACGAAGGCGAGGGCGACTTCGTCATCTTCCACCCGCGCCAGGGCATCATGGTGATCGAGGCCAAGGCCGGCAAGGGCATCAGCTACACCGACGGCACGTGGTACTACGGCAGCGGCCACCTCATCCACAACGGCGAGGGCCCGTACGTGCAGGCGCGCAAAACGGTGCACAAGCTCGAGGGCGTGTTCCGCGACCGCGGCCTCAAGAAGCTGCTCGATAAGACCAAGATCCACTCCGCGGTGTGGTTCTTCGACCTCGAGCGGCAGAAGTTCGCGGGCCTCGACCTACCCGCTGAGACGGGTCCCGACGACCGCACCCGCTCCATCACGCTGCTCAAGGAGGATCTCGCGGATCCGCAGGCCGCCATCGAGCGGATCTTCGCGCTGGGCACGAGCGGCAAGAGCGAGACCACCCTCACCGACCGCGAGGCCAACCTCGTGTTCCGCAAGGTCATCTGCCCGCACTTCAGCATCGTGGCGAGCCTCTCCGACATCGAGCGCGACAACCAGGAGCGGCGGTTCCTGAGGCTGCTCAACGGACAGAAGAAGGTGCTCGACTTCATCGCCGACGAGGGCTACGTGGCCATCCAGGGCTTCTCGGGCACGGGCAAGACGCTCGTCGCGACCGAGGAGGCGCGCCGCATGGCCGAGGACGGCAAGCGCGTGCTGTTCCTGTGCTTCAACGCCCTCTTGCGCGACGAGCTGGCAGGTACGCTGGCCGACGTGCCGGAGGTGAAGGTGCAGACGCTGGCGGCGTTCTGCCTGGAGCTTACTGGGAGCATGGAGAACGATCACCATGCGGCGCTCTGCGAACGGCTCGCCGATTACGAGCAGGCGGGCGACTTCCCCTACGATTGCGTGATCATCGACGAGGCCCAGGACTTCGGGTTCGAGGGCCTGGTCGAGTTCGGATTCTTCGAGACCCTGCGCGCCATCACGGCCGCGCGCGGCGGGTCGTTCTTCGTGTTCTACGACCCCAACCAGCGCGTGCAGGCGGCGGCGCTCCCGCCGGCCCTGCTTGATGCCGACACGCGCCTCACGCTGCGCGTGAACTGCCGCAACACGCGCGAGATCGCCCTCTGCAGCCAGTCCGCGGTGGGCCTCGAGACGCCCGCGCGCTACCTCGAGATGAGCGTCGAGGGCGAGCGGCCGCGAATGTGCTTCTCGCAGCAGGGCGGCAATGCTGCGGCGGAGCTCGTGCGCGCGGAGGTCTCGCGCATGAGGAAGCTCGGAGCCAAGAAGATTGCGGTCCTGAGCTGCACGAACGGCAGTCATCCCAGCATATCCGAGAAGGATGCGGGTGCGCCCGTCTATACCGCGCGGCGCTTCAAGGGCCTCGAGGCGGACGGCGTCGTGCTGATCGACGTGGACGCATCGAGCTGGCTTGCCGAGAACGACCTGGTCGCCGAGCCGGGCGGCCTGGTCTACGTGGGTGCGTCGCGCGCCAAGCGGTTCCTCAGTGTGGTGACCACGATGGACCGCGACGAGTGCGAGCTCGTGGTGGTGCACGGCTTCGGTGCGACGGCGGGGGAGGATTCCATGCGGCAGCTGGCGGATCTTCTCGGCGCGGAGGTTGTGGGGCCGGTCGTC
>CAMNAH010000066.1 GCA_946530775.1 uncultured Coriobacteriales bacterium | reverse complement strand
GCGCTGCAACTTCCGCTGCCGCCACTGCTATATGTCGGCGCCGCACGCCAAGCTGGGCGAGCTCTCGCATGATGCCCTGATGCAGGTCGTGGAACAGATCGCGGCGTGCGGCATCCCCGCGGTCTCGCTCACGGGTGGCGAGCCGCTCCTGAGGAAGGATTTCTTCGAGATCGTCGATGCCCTGCTCGCCCAAGGCACCGCCGTTACCCAGCAAAACTGACTTGTATTTACACCAACGCGCCTTAAAGCTTGATCAGCAGGTTGTTGAGCCTCAGCACGCAGGTATAGCGCATCTCGCGCGCGGTGCGATAGACCATTCTCAAGCCGATGTGGTGCGAGGGGTCGTCATCGTCGAAGAGCGCCATGCGCTTTATGGGGTCGAAGACCACGCAGTCGTCGCGCACGCGCAGGATATAGCTGTCGCCCTTCTTGAGCACGCGGACGTTCATGCTGTGCGGGCGCGCGTCCTTGGTGAAGCCGTGCTCGATAACGTTGCCCGCCATCTCTTCCACGCTGAGCGACAGAAGGTAGCGGCGACGCTCGTCGCAGCCGTGGGCATCGCAGAACTCCCAGACCGCGCGCGAGAGGTCGGCGACCTCGGCAGCCGTCGTGACGGTCTTGTCCATGCGGTCCTCGGGTGGAACGTCGAAGCTGGGCGGGAGCAGCAGGAGCATGCCCCAGCCGTCATCTCGGGGGATGCCGAGCCTGCGCGTGGCGATCTCGATGACCACCTCGTAGAAGGCGAACATCAGGAACTGCGCCAGGGGGAAGGCGTACCAGACGGCGTTGGCGCCCAGCCATCGGGTGAACAGGAAGGCGGCGAGGACGATGAAGCCCGCCTCGAGGAAGAAGCTGGCGATGAGGGCCACGCCGATCCGTCCCGTGCCTTCGAGATGCCCCGCGTAGATGAGGTTGATGCCATAGAGCGGCAGGCCCAGCGCGAACGCCCGCACGGCGTTGGTCGAGTAGGTCAGCGCCTGCGCGTCTGCGGCGTTGAACAGGCTGGCGATCTGCGGAGCGAAGCCCCAGACGAGAATAGCGATGGGAATGGTGACCGAAAGGCTCGCCTGGGTCGAGATGCTCATGAGCCTCTCGAGCTCGGGGCGGTTCTCCTCGCCCACGAGCAGCGCCGCGAGCAGCACGACGATATCGGCCATGCCGATTACCAGCGGGTTGAGGAAGTCGGCTACCTGGCGGTGTGCTGCATAGGCGGCGATGGCGGTGGCAGACGCGGTCGACGCGAGGATGAGGTTCAGGATGACGCTGCGGATGACGCCGCTCGCCAAGCGTACGCCCTTCGGCAGTCCCTGGGCGATGATCGTTCCCGTCTCGCGCCACGGAAGGCCGTGGATCGAGAAGCGCAGGAGGCTTCCCTCGTTGCGAAAGTGCGTGAGCAGGACTGCGAAGGCGATGTAGTAGCTTATGCTCGTCGCCAGACCGATCTCGAACGTATCGCCCTTGAGCACATACACCGCGGCGAGATCGAGCGCGATGTTGAGGGCGGCCATGGTTGCGGAGGCGATGACGGGAAGCCTCCATCTGTTGTCGATGGGCAGGTAGGCGCTCAAGATCTGCATGCCGTTCATCGCGGGCAATCCGACGAGCATGCCGATGAGGTAGCCGCGCGCCTTGGGCAGAAGGCCCGCGAGGTCGCCCGATGCGCCGAGCATGACGGTGACGGGCGTCGAGAACACGAGGAGGATCGCGGCAGCTATAACGGCACCGGCGATGGCCAGGACGCACGAGAGCGAGAACAGCGACCGTGCCTGGTCGATCTTGCCTGCGCCCACGAGCTTCGTGAAGCGGTTGCGCGAGCCGGCCGCGACGATGGCGCCGGAGAACACGAAGGCGATCATGAGGGGGTTGACGATGCCGAACGCCGCCATGGAGTCGGTGTGGCGCATCGAGCCGATGACGAGGCCGTCCGTGACCTGGCCGATGGACTGCGCGATGGACGCGAGGACGATCGCCCCGGTCTGGGCGTAGAAGGTGTTGCGTAGAATCCTGTCAGCCTGATAGCGAGCGGCCATCCACGATCCTATCATCGGGGCGTTGCTTGTAGCCATATAGGAATTCTAGCCGTTGAATGGGTTGGATGGCGCGGCGTCTAGGCAAAGCGACGCCAGCGTTTCGGCTACACTGGTTCCCGTTGATATTGAACGGGCTTAACGATTGCAGGTGTTGCATGTCCAAGGATCGGGAACAGGCGGATTTTCTCTCCACGACCCCGGGGATCGTGACGGGTGCGCTTATCGCGTGCCTGCTCTGGGGCAGCGCCTTTCCCGCCATCAAGATAGGCTACGGGCTCTTCGGCATCGAGCAGGGCGACACCGCCTCCCAGCTGGTCTTCGCTGGTACGAGGTTCTTCTTCTCGGGCGTGCTGGTGGTGGTCATCATGAGCGCGATTCGCCGCGAGCCGCTGCTGCCGCGTAAGAGCTCGGCCAAGCCCATCCTCGTGCTGAGCCTCTTCCAGACCACGCTGCAGTACCTCTTCTTCTATCCCGGTCTCTCGCGCGCTGCGGGTGTGAGCAGCTCCATCATGGAGTCGAGCGCCACGTTCCTGGCGATTCTGCTGGGCGCCCTGGTGTTTCACCAAGAGAAGCTCACCTCGCGCAAGGTGCTCGGCTGCGTCATCGGATTCGCGGGCGTGGTGCTCGTGAACCTGGGCGGCTCCGGTGGGTTTGGGTTCTCACTCACGGGGGAGGGGTTCATCTTCCTATCCGCGTTGGCGGGCGCCATCTCGACCTGCCTTATCCGGATCTTCTCCAAGGACGAGGATCCGGTCATGCTGAGCGGCTGGCAGTTCATGGTAGGCGGCCTTACGCTGCTGGTTGCCGGCCTTGCCGCCGGCGGATCGCTGCATCCGAGCGGCCCTGCGGCCATCGCTTTGCTCGCCTACATGGCGTTTCTCTCGGCATGCGCCTACTCGCTCTGGTCGATGCTGCTGCAGCGCAACCCCATCTCGCGCGTGGCTATCTTCGGGTTCACCAACCCGGTGTTCGGCGTGGTGCTCTCGGCTATCCTGCTTGGAGAAGCGCAGTTCATCGACCCGATGCGCTATATCATCGCGCTCGCGCTGGTTTCGGCGGGCATCATCATCGTCAACCGCGTGCCCGCGGAGCAGCGCTGAGGCGGCGGTCTATCTCACGCAGAACAGCGCCTCGAGCAGCTCGGGATTCTCGGCGAAATCCAGCTGCCACGAGGAGGGGCAGCGCGATAAGAGCATGCAGCGGCGCTTTGATGCGGACCATGGCCATCCGATGCGGTAGGCGATCAAGCAGCTCAATTATAAGCACAGGGCCGCCGCTCGAGCGCGGCGGCCCTGCCGGCATTACTGCGGGAGCCTGATGCTGAAGTTGGAGAACTCCGCGTTGCAGCCATCGGAGAACACGCCGATGTGGGCGCCGCCGGTGGAGTGGTTGATGCGGCAGCTCAGCGCCTTCACGCCGTCGATGTAGGTGATGACGATCTCGTTCTCGCAGACCAGCGTCACGTGGTAGGTCTCGCCCTCGGCAAAGTCGAAGCGCGTGTAGCACTGGGGGTCGAACAGGGCGAGCTGCGAGATCTGGTATCCCTCATAATGGACGAGCCCGCGCTCGGCATCGAGGCAGAGGGCGGTGTAGGTCTCGTCGGCCTCGCTGCCGCCGAAGGCGAAGCCCGCGCGGCCGTCGGCATCGAGCGTCACGTCGCACTCGAGGATCATCGTCGCCGGGCGCGTGCCCATGTCGGCGAGCGCGAAGGCGTCGTCCTCGGCGGAGAGCGTGATGGTCGTGTCCTTGATCTTGACGGAACCTTCCTTCTTCACCGCCTGGAACGGCTTCTCCTGGGTGAAGACCGACGAGAAGGTCTCGGGGGCGCAGACGCCCAGCGTGCCGTCGTCATGCCTGATCAGCTGGTGGTTGAGGAGGTTGCCCGCCCACTGGTAGATGCCCGAATCGGAGGTGAGGCCCGCGCGGCCGAGCCATCCGCAGAGGTAGCGCACGCCGTTCAGCTCGGCGGTCTTGGCGGCGTAGAAGACGAAGCCGGTGCCGTCGAGCACGTTGTTCCTGGGGGTGGTGAAGGGGCCGTCGGGGGAGTCGGCCATCGCGTAGTAGGTCACGCAGTCCCAGCTGTAGGTGAGATAATACGTCCCGCCCATCTCGAAGAGGTCGGGGCACTCGAGCATGAACTGATCGTGCGGTGCGAAGAGGTTGCCCTGGAAGTCCCACGTCTTGAGATCGGTGGAGGTGTATTTGGCGACGACGCCTCCCTGGACGTTGTCGCGCGCGGCGATGAGCATCCAGTAGCACTGGTCGGCATCGGACCAGAAGACCTCGGGATCGCGGAAGTCGTCCTTGGAGTAGCCATCGGGGCTGAAGAACGTGTCCTCGGGGATCTTGATCCAGTTCACGCGGTCGGTGCTCGTGGCATGCATGACGCACTCGCGGCCCTTGCCGTTGTTGCCCGTATCGTTATGGCCGGTATAGAAGAGGTGGTAGAGGCCGTCGCGATCCTGCATGACCGATCCCGTGCCGATGGCGGGGTCGGGGTCTGACATCAGGCCGAAGTTGAGCATGAGGCCGTGGTCCTCGTACGAGCAGAGGTCCGTGGTGGAGTACATGTAGATGGGGTGGTAGCCCTGCCCGTTGTGGTCCGTGTCATACAGGTAGTAGAGCTCGAGCACGCCGTCTTCGGTGACGAAGGGCATGGTGTCGCCCACGTAGGCCCCCTCGGGAGCGGGGTAGAGGCGGTATTCGACCGGCTCGTAGGGTTCGTCGGGCAGCGTCGCGGGGGCTCCGCATGCCGGCAGGGCAAGGATGGCGAGGAAAAGTGCTGCCAAGAGCGCGAGATGCTTGCGCATGTCGACCACCTCTCTGCTGGTGGGAATGCTGATGCGGCTATTTTACCGTTCGTCAGTGTGCATTTGTATGCATTAGGCATAGTATACGGTGCATTTGCATGGTTTATCGGGTAACGTATTTCGGTGGGACGCAGACGGCTTGCGGCAGGGACGGCAGTCGGATGCTGCGGTACCGCTATCATGATGTGAGAGTATTTTCCGCCCGCATCGCTCGAGGAGCTGATCGTTTGTCCAAACGATTCGAGAAGACCAAGGCCGAGGCCGCCCGCGTGGGCCTACGGTTCCTCGTGCTCGTCCCGCTGATCATTGCGTGCGCGCTCATCTCGCGTGCGCATATCCGTGCGGTGGGCGTCACGTATGACCTGGCGTTTCCCGAGTATGCCGATCATGAGATGACCGAGCAGAACATCCAAATAGAGCCGTCTGGCATGGCGACGGTCGAGAAGACCTGGGTGGACGACGAGGGCATCCCCCACATCACGTTCAGGGCGGGCGAGCCCGGCAAGGGCATGGTCCTGGTCGGGTTCGAGGATACGGGCGGCATGTTCGAGCTCCAGACCTCCGACAGCGGCGTCCTCATCGTGAACGGCTTCGATATGATGGGCTGGGAGTACATCTGCATGAGCCTCATCCTCATCGCCGGCGCCTCCGGCGTGCTGTGCCTGAGCGCGGTGCTCTCGCTGCGGCGTCTGTCGTGGTATGGATACGAGCTTGCCGCCTACGTGGGCGGCGCGCTGTTCTTCTGCCTCCTGGCAATCCAGTTCGCGGCGCTCTTCCTGAGCGGGGCATTCCCGACCTTCTCGGAGTTCGGTCAGGCTGCGGTCGCTATCATGAGCAGCTTCGTCGAGGTCATGGCCATCCCCGTGGCGCTCATCGCGGTGTTCGTGAGCCTCTCGAACGTCGTGCTGCTGCGGCGCGAGGGGAGGGCGTTCACCAACCTGCTCGGCGTGATCGCGACCATCGTGTTCGCAGTGGCCTTCTTCGGCATGAGGGGCTTCCACCAGCACATGTGGGAGTTCATCACCGATCCGGTCATCTTCGTCCTCGCCGACTCGGCGCTTGCCGCGGTGCTCGCCTACGGCGTGGCGCTGTTCCTGGGCGTCTGCATCACGGCGCTGCTCGCGGCGTTGCATACGCCGTCGTTCCCGCGCGACTACCTGGTCATCCTCGGCTGCGGTCTGCGTGCGGACGGTACGCCCACCCCGCTGCTCGCGGGACGCGCGGATGCGGCGCTCGGCTTCGCGGAGCGTCAGGCGGCCTCCGGGCATGCTGCGCCAACGTTCGTGCCGAGCGGCGGGCAGGGGGGCGACGAGGCCTGCTCCGAGGCGGCGTCGATGGCGCGGTATATCGCCGAGCACGCCGATGCGCCGCGTGTTCTCCAGGAGGACAAGTCCACCACCACGCGCGAGAACATGGCCTTCTCCGCAAAGGTCATCGAGGCCGACGCCGCCGGCGCCGACCCGACGATCGCGTTCTCGACCACCAACTACCATGTGCTGCGCGGCTATGTGTTCGCGCATATGGCGGGCATGGACGCCGAGGGCATCGCGGCGCCAACCAAGCTCTACTTCTGGCCCAACGCGTTTCTCCGCGAGTTCGTGGGCATGCTCGCCGCGCGGGCTGTGCCCATCGTGTTGAACTGCCTCGCCATCGTCGCACTCTACGGTGTTCTAGAATATCTGCTCATCACCCGCTGATGGAGGTCTGCATGCGTAAGTCCGCTTTCAAATACAGAAGGTCGTTCCCCGTCCTCAACCTGCTGCTGCCTATCTGGCTGCTCATCTGGTTCCC
>CAMNAH010000065.1 GCA_946530775.1 uncultured Coriobacteriales bacterium | reverse complement strand
CCTCGTCTCCTCGTGCCTTATTGCCTTGCGCCATCAGCCATAATCGCCTCATGAAAGCGCGCCAGCACGACGTGACCGATGACCGTGTGGTAGCGAGCCTGCCGCATTTGTTGGCGGGGTGTGCGGCAGAGGCGGCCACCACGTCGACACAAGAGGGCACCCCCGCCCAGTTGGACGAGGGTGCCGACGTTGATGCCGCTTGTTTGCCTTTTTCGGCGCTAGTCGATGGCGATCTTGGTGACGTTTGCCTTCTCCTCGACCTTGGGCACGTTAATCGTGAGCACGCCGTTCTCGAACTTGGCGGAGAGGCCGGCGATGGAGGCGTCCTTGAGGTAGACGTTGCGGGTGGCCGACCAGGAGCTGGTCTCCTTGAGCAGGTAGGTCTTGCCCTGCTCCTCCTCGGACTCCTTCTTCTCGACGGCGATGGAGAGGTTGCCCTCGTTGAGCTCGACATCGATCTGATCGCGGGTGACGCCCGGGAGCTCGGCGGTGACGGTGTAGCCGGTGCCAGTGTCCTCGACGTTAATCTTGAACGTGCCTGCGCCGGCGGTGGTGGCGAGGGTCTCGATGGGCAGAGCCGAGAAGATCTCATCGAGCATCTCGAACGGACGGATGAACGAACGATCGTAGTTGTTGTAGCGTGTCATGCTTGCCATGATGATCACTCCTTCTTGCCTGGGTGGGCGCTGGTAGGACGCCCTTGCTGTACACCTATTTCATTCCCCGCTTCGCAAAGCTTTATACCGAGAAACTCAAAATATCTAAGTCTTTGCATGTGAGATTTTGCGGAACCGTACGTGTGGATGCGGTGGGCATGGGCACGCGCGGCCCATCTGTACTATCATGGTGTGAGCATAAAACGCAGATAACCGCGACCTCACTTGGAGGAGCACGTGGCAAACGATAACAACGCAGGCATTCTCGATGACTTCGATCTCGAAGAGCCCGATGAGTTTTCCGCACAGAACGTACAGGTAAGCGCCGAGCCCGCCCGTTTCGAGCGTCCCGCGCGTCCGCGCAAGACAGCTGAGCCCATCAACGATATGTCGGAGACCGGCTCGGTCGATGCCGTCTATGTGAGCGACTCGCCCTATACGGGCAAGGGTATGGCCGACAGCAGCTACCGCCGCTCGCGCTCGGGCATGAACCAGCTGCGCCGCGACCTGCACTACGGCCAGTACCTCGAGATTCCCAAGGGCCGCCGCGACATCTTCCGCCGCAAGGAGCGCCTGCACAACGCCGGCGCCATCATCGGCGCGCTGTTCGTGCTGGCCGCCGTGGCCGCCGCCGCATACTTCTGCGTAATGTACCTGCGGGGGCAGTTCGGCTAAGCCGCCTAAGGCAACCTAACGCAAAAGAAGCCCCGCATCATGCGGGGCTTCTCGTTTAATCCCACGGGTCGCGCTCGAAGAGCGGCTCCGAGACGGGCCTGCGATCAGACCAGGGATCGTAGCCGTCGTCATCCTCGTTCTCGGCACGCGCGAACTCGGGCTGGACGGGCTCTTGGCGCTTGTCGTCGGCGCGTTTGTCCTGCGGATCTGCCATGGCTACTCCCCTGCCTTCTGGGCGCGCACGGCCACAAGACGGTCGTCGCCCACATCGATGCGCACGGTATCGCCCTCATGCAGCTCGCCTGCGATGATGAGGTTGGCCACATTATCGACCACCTGACGCTGGATGAGGCGCTTGAGCGGGCGCGCGCCGTAGATGGGGTCGAGGCCGTCGAAGGCCAGCGACTGCACGGCCGCGGGGCTGAGCTCGAGCGTGATGCGCTCCTTGGCGAGGCGCTCGCGCACGTCCTTGAGCTGGATGTCGACGATCTGCTCGATGTCGGACAGGCCGAGCGACTGGAACGTGACCACGTCGTCGATGCGGTTGAGGAACTCGGGGCGGAACGCCTGGCGCAGCGCGTCCATGACCTGCTTCTGCGTGTCCTCGGGCGTGGTCGCCTGGTTGGCCGCGGCGATGAACTGGCTGCCGATGTTGCTCGTCATGATGATGATCGTGTTCTTGAACGAGACCACGCGGCCCTGGCCGTCGGTGAGGCGGCCGTCATCGAGCACCTGCAGCAGCACGTTGAACACGTCGGGGTGCGCCTTCTCCATCTCGTCGAGCAGGATGACGCAGTACGGATGCCTGCGCACGGCCTCGGTGAGCTGGCCGCCCTCGTCGTAGCCCACGTATCCCGGGGGCGCGCCGATGAGGCGCTGCACGGAGAACTTCTCCATGTACTCGGACATGTCGATGCGCACGAGGGCCTTCTCGTCGTCGAACAGGCACTCGGCGAGCGCCTTGGCGAGCTCGGTCTTGCCCACGCCGGTGGGGCCGAGGAAGAAGAAGCTGCCGAGCGGACGGTTGGGGTCGGCAAGGCCCGCGCGGCTGCGGCGCACGGCCGCGGCAACTGCGGAGACGGCCTCGTCCTGGCCCACGACACGCTTGTGCAGCTCGTCCTCAAGGTGCTTGAGCTTGTCCATCTCGCCCTGCATCATCTTGGAGACGGGCACGCCCGTCCAGCTGGAGACCACCTCGGCGATCTCCTCGGTGGTGACTTCCTCCTTGAGGATGCCGCCGGCCTCCTGCTTGGCCGTGAGAGCGGCCTCGGCCTCGGCGTAGTCCTTCTCGAGTGCCGGGATGGTGGCGTAGCGCAGCTCGGACGCGCGGGCGAGGTTGCCGTCGCGCGTGACGCGCTCCATCTCGCCCTTGGCCTCCTCGATCTTGGCCTTGAGGTCCTGGACACGGTCGATGGCGTGCTTCTCGTTCTCCCAGTTCGCCTTCATGCCGTCGAGCTTCTCGCGCGTGGTGGCGATCTCGGAGCGCAGCGTGGCGAGGCGCTCCTTGGAGGCCTCGTCCTCCTCCTTCATGAGGGCCTGCTCCTCGATCTGCATCTGCGTGAGCTGGCGGTCGACGGCGTCGATCTCGGCGGGCATGGAGTCGAGCTCCATGCGCAGGCGGCTGGCCGCCTCGTCCACCAGGTCGATGGCCTTGTCGGGCAGGAAGCGCTCGGAGATGTAGCGGTTGGAGAGGTCGGCGGCGGAGACGAGCGCCGCATCGGTGATGCGCACGCGGTGGTGCTGCTCGTAGCGCTCCTTGAGGCCGCGCAGGATGGAGATGGTGTCCTCGACGGAGGGCTCGGAAACCATGACCGTCTGGAAGCGGCGTGCGAGGGCGGCGTCCTTCTCGACGTACTTGCGGTACTCGTCGAGCGTGGTGGCGCCGATGGCGTGGAGCTCGCCGCGCGCGAGGGCGGGCTTCAGGATGTTGCCCGCGTCCATGGAGCCCTCGGCGGCGCCGGCACCCACGATGAGGTGCAGCTCGTCGATGAACAGGATCACCTGGCCGTCGGACTTCTGAACTTCCTTGAGCACGGACTTCAGGCGGTCCTCGAACTCGCCGCGGTATTTGGCGCCGGCCACGAGTGCGCTCATGTCGAGCTCGACGATGTCCTTGTCGCGGATGGTGGACGGCACGTCGCCCGAGACGATGCGCTGAGCGAGGCCTTCCACGATGGCCGTCTTGCCCACGCCCGGCTCGCCGATGAGGACGGGGTTGTTCTTGGTACGGCGGCTGAGCACCTGGATGGTGCGACGGATCTCCTCGACACGGCCGACCACCGGGTCGAGCTTGCCCTGGCGGGCGAGGTCGGTCACGTTGCGGCCGTACTGCTCGAGGGCCTCGAACTGCGGCTTTGCGTCCTGGCTGGTCACGCGGTCGTCGCCGCGAAGGTTGGTGTAGGCCTCCTCGACGCGCTTGGAGGTGACGCCGAGGGTCTTCAGGATGTTGCCCGCGTCGCCCTTGTCGTCGGCGAGCGCGCAGAGCAGGTGCTCGGAGGTGACATAGGAGTCGCCCAGCTTGGAGGCGAGCTTCTCGGCGGCATCGGCCACGCGCACGAAATCGGTGCCCGGCGCCGTCATGCCCATGGAACCGCTCACCTTGGGCTTGCCCGCGATGATGGTGTCGACCTGGTTCTCGAGCAGCTTGGGGTCGGCCCCCACGCGCTCGATGATGGCCTTGATGTTGCGCTCGCCGCCCGAGAGCAGGGCCTTGAGCAGGTGGATGGGTTCAATGGTGCCCGCCTGCGCATCGGCCGCGATGCCCATGGATGCCTGCAGCGCCTCCTGTGCGGTAACCGCCCATTTATCGAGTCTCATACGATCACTCCTTCGTGTGCCCAAACAGGGCCTCGTCGTTTATCACATGGAGTTATGCCCACTCAATGAGAGCGCTAAACAAATCTAAGTGTCTTTATATGAGATTTGCATGACAGTTGGGTGACAGCTGGGGACGGTTCTTTTCTGTCATGACAAAAGGGGACGGTTCTTTTCTGTTATGACAGAAAAGAACCGTCCCCAACTGTCAGCCTTTTGTTGCTGCGACCGATGGCTACTCGCCCTTGGCCTCGAGAAGACCGCGCATGAGCTGCTCGGGACCCTGCTCATCGTAGCGCGCAAGCGCGGTGATGCGCTGCTGCATCTTGAACTCGTGGACCTCGTCCTCGAGCTCGCGCACGCGGCGGGTGAGCTCGTCGATCTTCTCGTCCTTCTCGATCTGGCGCTCGCGCATGTCGAGGATGCGCACCACGCCGGCAAGGTTGATGCCCTCGTCGGTGAGCTTGTTGATAAGGTTCAGGCGCTCGATGTCGGCCTGGCTGTAGAGGCGCGTGTTGCCGCGGCTGCGGCCGGGCGTGACAAGGCCCTTCTGCTCGTAGACGCGCAGCGTCTGGGGATGCATGCCCGTGAGGTCGGCCGCGACGCTGATCATATACAGAGGCTTATCGCGGTCGCCGCTGTGCTCAGCCATGACGCTCCACATCCTCTCTGTAGTTGCGCTTGTCGGCATCGGCGAGTGCCTGCAGCTGCTCGCGCTCCTTGGCCGAGAGGCGCGTGGGCACCTTCACGCGCACGGTGACGTAGAGCGCGCCGCGCGCATCCTTGCGCTTGACGTTGGGCGCGCCGAGGTCCTTGAAGCGGAAGGTCTTGCCGTCCTGCGTGCCCGCAGGAACCTTGAGGCGCACGGTCTTGTGCTCGGGCGTGGGCACGTCGATCTGGGCGCCCAGCGCCGCCTCGTACACGCTGATGGGCAGCTCCATGCGCACGTCGGCGCCATCGCGCTTGAACAGCGGGTCCTCGGCCACGCGGGTGGTGACCACAAGGTCGCCGCGCGCACCGCCCGAGGGGCTGTACTCGCCGCGGCCCTTGTACCGCAGCTTGCCGCCGTTCACGGCACCGGCGGGAACCTTGACCGTGATGGTTTGCTCCTCGCCCGTGGAGGGCACGCGGTAGGTGACCTTGCGGGTTGCGCCGGTGAAAGCCTCCTCGGCCGTCACATCCACCGAGAGCGTGAGGTCCTGCCCGCGCGTGGAGCGCTGCTGGCGCGCCCCGCCGGCTGCGGCACCGCCGAAGAACTGCGAGAAGTCGAAGGCGCCGAAGGCTCCATCGCCGTTGCGCATGTTGTTGAACATCTGCGACCAGTCGGGGCCGCCCACGTTGGTGTAGTAGCCGCTGCCGCCGCCTGCGCCTCCAGGGATGCCGCCGCCGAACATGAGCAGCTGGTCGTACTCCTTGCGCTTCTTCTCGTCGGAGAGCGTGTTGTACGCCTCGGAGATCTCCTTGAACTTGGCCTCGTCGCCGCCGCGATCGGGGTGGTACTTGGCCGCGAGCTTGTGGAACGCGGCCTTGATCTCATCCTGGGAGGCGTTGCGCTTTACGCCCAGGATGTCATAGTAGGTTGCGTTGCCTGCCATAAAGCCCGCCTCCTCTCATCGCGCGCAGGGCCTACTCGGCCTTCTGCGCAGTGTTATCTTCTTGGGCCGCGGGCTCCTCGGCCGGGCGCTTGGGCCCGCCGAAGGTGACCGTGACCATAGCCGAGCGGATGACCTTGCCGCCCATGCGGTAGCCCTTCTGGTACACCTGGGCAACCGTCTCGTCGTACGCCTCGGTGTTCTCCTCGCGGCCCACCGCCTGGTGCGCCAGCGGATCGAACGGCTCGCCGGCGGGGTCGATCACCTCGACGCCCTCCTTCTCGAGCACCGAGACGATCTTGGCGTGCACGGCGGCGACACCCTCGACGAACTGCGCGAGCTCGGTGTTCTCGGTGCTCGCGGCGTGGTCGATGGCGCGCTCGAGGTCGTCGATCACCGGGAGCAGGTTGGTGACGAGCCCCTCGGTTGCGCGCTCGCGCTCGGCGAGACGCTCGGCGGCCGTGCGGCGACGGAAGTTCTCCCAGTCGGCCTGGAGGCGCAGGAGCTTGTCGTTTGCCTCCTGAGCGGCCTTGGCAGCATCCTCGAGGCGCGTCTCAGCCTCGACGGCACGGGCCTCGAGATCGATCATGTCCTGCTGCTGCTTCTCGGCGATCTCGGCCTCGGCAGCCGCGGCGCCTGCGCGCTTGGCGGCCTCGACCATCTCCTCCTCGGTCATCTCATGCTCGTCATCGGGGAAGGACGGAGCCTCCTGGGCTCCGTCCTCGACCTCGATCTTGACTGCTTTCTCGTTCTCGTTCTCTGCCATGATCGAAGCTCCGTCTTAATTAGTCGTTGTCCACAACCTCGTAGTCGGCATCGACCACGTCGTCGCCGCCGTTGCCGCCGTCGGAACCCGGGGCGGTCTGGGCCTGCTGGTCGGAGTAGACGATCTCGGCGAGCTTGTAGCCAACCTGCTG
>CAMNAH010000064.1 GCA_946530775.1 uncultured Coriobacteriales bacterium | reverse complement strand
TGGCCGCTGCGCGCGTTCCGGGGCGCTTGGAATAGCGGAACGTATGGATGTGCGAGAAGCCCATGCGCTCGCAGAAGCTATAGGACTCGGCGAATTCCTCATCGGTCTCGCCGGGAAAGCCCACGATGAGGTCGGTCTCGATGGCGAGGTTGGGAATGGCAGCATAAGCCGCCTCGGCAGCATGTGCGAACTCAGATGCCGTATACACGCGACCCATGCGCCTGAGCACGGAATCGCTTCCCGATTGGAGGCACATGTGGAGATACGGGGCAATGCGGCCATCGGACGAACCCATGAGCGAGACGAGGCGCCCGTCCACATCCTGCGGCTCAATAGACGAGATCCTGAGCCTGCCCACATCGGTTTTCTCGAGCAGCATCTCGAGCAGATCGGGAAGCCTCATGCCATTATCGTCGTAGCATCCGAGGTTGATGCCCGTGAGGACCACCTCGCGTGCGTTGCGCTCCATGGCCGCACGCACATCCGACACAACCCTCTCGGCGGGAACCGAGGTGGACGTTCCGCGCGCCTTCCACACGATGCAATAGGAGCAGCGCAGGTCGCAGCCGTCTTGCACCTTGATGCCGGGACGGGTGCGCCCGGTTGGGGTGGGCGTTGCGGCAATAGGAGAAACCCGGTCTGCCGTGGGCGCTCCGAGCTTCTCCGCGACATACGTTGCGACCGAGCCCTTATCAGTCACCACATGAACGTTGTCGCCCAGTTCGCGAAGGGAATCGGCGAAGAGGTTCGCAACGCATCCCGTGGCAACGACGAGCGGTGCCTGCGGAAGCCTTGCCGCACGGCGGATAGCCTTGCGCGTCTTGACCTCTGCCTCGCCCGTAACCGCGCAAGTGTTCACGATCACCGCATCGGCAACCGTGGAGGCGCCCAGGACAAAGCCCTTGGATTCGAGCTCCTCAGCTATGCGGTCGCACTCCACACGGTTAACCCTGCACCCGAGGTTCACCATCGCGAAAACGGGTGCCGTCATGCGCGTTTCTTCTTGGGTCGGGGCTTCTTAGTCGGGCGTGCCTTATGGGCCTTGTGCTCGGCGGTCTCCTCTACAACCTTGGAGAGCGCGCGCTCGGCGACGATGCGTTCGATGTCGAGCAGATCGCCGCCCTCGATATCGGTGGGCGTGACGATCTGCACCAGGCAGATGAGGTCACCGCGAAGGCCGGTGGCGGGATTGGGCATGCCATGGCCATGGCAGACAACATGCTCGCCGAACTGCGTGCCGGGGGCGATCTCGACAAGAATCTCCTCGTCGGCCATGATGCCCGCAACCTCGACGTCGCAGCCCACGATTGCCTGCAGCGAATCGATGCTCACCGAGCACACAAGGTTGTCGCCCTGGCGCTCGAAGCGCTCGTGCGGCGCAACCTCGATGCTGGCAACCAGATCGCCCGCTGCATCGCCGCGCACGCCCGCCTCGCCCTTGCCGGGCACGCTGACGGTCTGGCCGGAACGCACGCCCGCGGGAATCTTGATCTCGACGGTTTCCTTCTCGGGAGCGCGGCCAGAGCCTCCGCACGTTTCGCAGGGGTGATCCACGACCTTGCCCTCGCCATGGCAGACGGGGCAGGTGGATTGGCTCTGCATGCTGCCAAAGATGGTGCGCTGCACCTCGACCACGCGTCCCGATCCGTGGCAGCGTTCGCAGGTGCGCAGCGACCCGCCTTTGGCGAATCCCGTGCCGCCGCAATCGTCGCAGGGTGCAAGGCGGGTGTACGAGATGGTCTTGGTGCAGCCGGCAGCTGCCTCCTCGAGCGTGATGGAGAGGCGGATGCCCATGTCACGGCCGCGCGTGCGGGCAGCAGCGCCGCCGCGCGAGGATCCGCCCATGCCGCCGAAGAAGCTATCGAAAATGTCGTTAATGCCAAAGCCGCCGCCGAAGAAATCGGACATGTCGGCGTAGTCTCCCCCGCCGCCGAAGCCCATGGGCCCCTCGGCATCGCCGTAGCGATCGTAGTTGGCGCGCTTGCGCTCATCGGAGAGCACAGAGTACGCCTCGTTGACCTCCTTGAACTTCTCTTCGGCATCGGGGGCGTCGTTGACGTCGGGATGGAGCGTGCGGGCGAGCTTCAGAAACGCACGCTTGATAGTCTTCTGATCGGCGTCGCGCGCAACGCCCAGAACCTCGTAGTAATCGCGCTTAGGTTGCAAAACGGTCCACCAGCTTATCAACGCAGCCCATAGCCGAAGCTACAGGAGAACAACAGGTATGTGAAGATGGCCCACATGAGGCCGCTCGAAGCACCGGAGAGGATAGCACGACCGGCGTTGCGCCACCAGCCCAGCTCGTGCTTGATGCCGCCGCGCAGGGCGAAATAGAGGCCGAGAACACCGACCACGACGGTGAAGATGCCAACGGATGCGGCGCCGCCCGTCACAAGCGGGATGATCAAAAACGGCAGGACGAATCCCACCATCTCGAAGCCATGCGCCTGGCTGGGCGCAAGCCGCTCGGAGCGCACACCCACGCGGCAGACGAAATCGCCGGCAGCAGAGCCGTTGGTGCCGGCGTTGCCCCTGCCCTTGATGCGCACCTCATCGCCATCGTGGCTGCCAGAGGGCACTTCGACCACGATCTCGTCTGCGGAGAGGATGCGACCCGATCCGCCGCACACATCGCAGGGCTCGGCCACCACCTTGCCCGTGCCCTCGCACTCCGGGCACTCGATGTCCATGACGCCGAATCCGAAGATGCCGGACATATCGATGGACATGCGACCGCGACCGCCGCATGTTGGGCAGGTCTCGGCATGCTCGGAGTGCACGGAGCCCGTGCCGTGGCAGTGGTCGCAGGCAACATAGCGCTGGTATGTGACGCCGCGGCTCATGCCGTTGCGGGCCTGCTCGGCCTGAAGCTCCAGCTCGAAGGCCACATCGGCGCCAGGACGCGGGTTGTAGGCGCGCGAACGGGTTGCGGTGCGGCGCGTGTAGGAGCCGCTGCCCGTGAAGGGGAAGCCCCACATATCGAACGGCATGCCGCCGAAGGGATCCGAGGAGCTGCCGTATCCGCCCGAGGAGTAGGTTCCCGTCGAGCCGTAGCCGCCGAAAGGAGATCCGGAGCGCATGGCATCGTAGCGCTTGCGCTTATCGGGATCGGAGAGCACGGCGTAGGCCTCCGAGATCTCCTTGAACTTCTCCTCGGCGCCGGGTTCCTTGTTCACATCGGGGTGATAGGTGCGCGCGAGCTTCTGGAAACTCTTGCGGATATCATCCGAGCTCGCGTCGCTCGAAACGCCGAGAATGGCGTAGTAGTCCTTTTCGGTCATGGAAGCCATGAGGCGTCTCCCAGGGTCGTTTTCCAACGTATTGGATTATATCCACATGAGCTGCGGTTCATTCAACAGACCACGCAATACACGTGTAATGAGCATGTAAATTGTCGCATCGAGCATGGCGCGCGGACGCTCCGCTTAGCCATACTTTCTGCATCGGTTTCGAAGAGAGGCACGTCATGGATTCTTTGGTTCTTCCCGTTGAATACACCGCCGAGCTCGACTTGCATGAGACGCAGGTCGCCATCAAGCGCATCAAGGACTTCTTCCAGCTCCGCCTTGCAGAGCGTCTCAACCTTCTGCGCGTCTCGGCTCCGCTGTTCGTCGATCCGGCGTCGGGCCTCAACGACAACCTCAACGGCGTCGAGCGCCCTGTGTCGTTCGATATTCCCGCTCTCGGCGGCTCCGAGGGCGAGGTCGTGCAGTCGCTCGCCAAGTGGAAGCGCTATGCACTCGGTCGCTACGGGTTCGCGCAGGGCGAGGGCCTCTACACCGATATGAACGCCATCCGCCGCGATGAAGAGACGGACAACCTCCACTCGATCTTCGTCGACCAGTGGGATTGGGAGAAGGTCATCGCCCCCGAGGACCGCACCATGGAGACGCTCGTCGGCCACGCAGAGCGCATCTACGACGTGGTGCGCCGCTGCGAGGGCTATATGGAGCAGTGCTACTCCTACATCGAGCCCATCCTGCCCGAGAAGCCCTACGTCATCAGCACGCAGGAGCTGCTCGACCGCTACCCCGAGCTCGATCCCAAGGAACGCGAGCTCGCCATCGCGCGTAAGAAGGGCGCCGTCATCCTCACCAAGATCGGCGACACGCTGTCGAACGGCGAGCGCCATGACGGACGCGCCCCCGACTACGACGATTGGTCGCTGAACTGCGACATCATCGTGTACTACCCGGTGCTCGACTGCGCCCTCGAGCTCTCGTCCATGGGCGTGCGCGTGGATGCGGCAGCGCTCGCAGCGCAGCTCGAGAAAGCAGGATGCCCCGAGCGCGCCGAGCTCGCATTCCAGAAGGCCGTGCTCGACGGAGAGCTCCCCCAGACCATCGGCGGCGGCATCGGCCAGTCGCGTCTCTGCATGTTCTTCCTGCGCAAAGCCCATATCGGCGAGGTCCAGAGTTCGCTGTGGCCCAAGGACGTGATCGAGCGCTGCGCCGAGGCAGGCATCACGCTGCTCTAAGCGTTTTCAGGGTGCGCAAGGCCCCAGAGGCGGCCATAGAGCTCGTTTCCGAGCAACCATCCCTTTCGCGTGGGTGCAAGCCGCCCATCGAGATAGCCGTCGTCGATGATCGATGCAAGGCATTCGTCGAGCTCAGACCCCATAACCGCACGTGCGCGCGTGACGAGGGACGCATCGAGCCCGCACGCCATGCGGGCGCCGAGCATAAGATCCTCGGCAAGCGACTCCCGCTCATCGAGATACTCGACTTCGAACTCCACGTGGGCAAGATCGGGTTTCTCGGCCATACGCCTTCTGTCGGTGATGTTGGTGAGGCGCACGCGCGCAGCAGAGGCAGGGATGCCTTCAAGCTGCGGAAACGCCTTCTCCAGTGCCGCAAAGTCATCTTCGCCGAACATGCTCGATGCTCCGGTGCCGAGGCCAAGATAGGAGACGCCGCTCCAATACGCCCTGTTGTGCCTGCATTCGCAGCCATCGAGGGCATAGCTCGCAACCTCATAACGTTTGAACCCGTGGCGGTCGAGAATCGCTGACGCTTCCTCCATGCGATCAGCCTCATCGGCATCATCGGGCTCATCCATGGCGCCGGTATCCACCGCCCTCGCGAACGGAGTTCCCTCCTCGATCATGAGCGGATAGACGCTCACGTGGCCCACACCGGAATCAACGATGCCTGCAAGTGTGTCATGCCAGCTCGATGAGGTTTGACGAGGAATCGCGCACATGAGGTCGCACGACACATCGAAGCCGAGGTCAACGGCCGTTTTGAGAGCCCTACGCGCGGTTTTGGCATCATGGACTCGACCAAGTGCCGCAAGCTCGTCATCGCTTAGGCTCTGCACGCCCAACGAGATGCGGGTGCACCCCGCATCCTTAACCCTCGAGAGAAGCTCGAAGGTTGCCGAATCCGGGTTCGCCTCGACGGTAAATTCAGAAGGACCGAGGCTTGCCACCTGTTCTACCAGGTCGGCGAGGCCAGAGCCCAGGTAGCTCGGGGTGCCGCCTCCTATGTAGGCGGTATCGAGCCCCTCGAGAATCCCCAGTTCAACAGCCTGCTCAACCTGGTGCATAAGGGCACGGCGATAGGCATCCATGAGAGGGTCGTTGCAGGATGTCTCGAAGGAGACAAAGTCGCAATACGCGCATTTGCGCTTGCAGAACGGGATGTGGAGGTAGAGCGTTCGTGTGCTCATTAGAGGTGTTCCCGCGCAAACGCGATAAGCGAGAGGTAATCGTCGAGCGTGGTGCACGTCATTCCCCTGCCGCGCAGCTCTGCCGCGTGCGGGAGGCCCTTCATGTACCAGCCCACGAGGCTGCGGGCGCGTGCAAGATGCGCGCCGGTTGCTATAAGGAGCCTGATGTGGCGCTCGAGGGCGTCGAGGCGCTGGGCGGCGTCATGTTCCGGCCGAGGATTGCCGCCGAGCATGGCGAGGGCATCCTCGAAGATCCACGGGTTGCCGTAGCTTCCACGCGCAACCATGACGGCCTTCACGTGCCCGTCAGCGAGAACCCGTGCAACGGTATCGGCATCAAGCATGTCGCCGGAACCGATAACGGGAATCGTCACCGCATCGGATACCCGCTCGACCGCGCTCCAATCGGACGTGCCGCGATAGAATTCGCTGGCAAAACGGCCATGCACGGCAACGGCGGCCGCACCGGCATCCTCCATGGCCTTGGCAAACTCGGGCGCAAGCTCGCATCCCATCGTTCGACCACGGCGAATCTTCACCGTCACATCGACATCGGAGCCGGCGCCGCGCTTCGCCGCTTTCACAATCTCCGCCGCACGTGCGGGATCATCCATGAGGGCCGAACCCTCGCCCTTACGTACAACCTTAGGAACAGGGCATGCCATGTTGATGTCTATGAGTGCAAGCTTCTCCCCCACCCGTTCGACCACCGCAGCTGCAGCCTCTTCAAACTGCTCTGGAATCGAACCGAAGAGCTGCACGGCGATCTCGGGCTCATCCTCATGCGGATAGACGAGTTCCCAGGTCTTGTCGCTTCTGTAGTGGATACCCGCCACCGAGACCATCTCGGTATAGGCGAGCTGCGCGCCGTGCTCGCGCATGATGAGGCGGTATGCCGCATCGGTGACGCCGGCCATGGGCGCGAGAAAGACGTGTGGGGTTGCAAGGCGCTCTGTTAGGCGCATTACTCGTCGTCCACCTTGAGGACGGCCAGGAACGCCTCCTGCGGCACATCGACGGTGCCGATCTGCTTCATGCGCTTCTTGCCCTCCTTCTGCTTCTCGAGGAGCTTGC
>CAMNAH010000063.1 GCA_946530775.1 uncultured Coriobacteriales bacterium | reverse complement strand
ATGCCTCGTCGGCGGTCAAGCCCGCCTTGACATCGGTCTTGACCTCGGCAAGCACATCCTCGGTCGACGAAAGGTACTCTTTCATACGCAATCCTCCTGGGTTGGGCGCCTGGCGGCTTGTTGTTCGGTTCCCGATCATAATTCCCCAGGAGGGGCAAGGGCTCACCTCGATGCCAGGCTGTTTGCCATTTTCAACGTGTGCATTATACCCCGCCGACACGCGCTTAAAACTCTGATTCGCGCTAAACTAACGTGGATCTGAACGTATGGAATCTGCAGCAAGGAGGCTCGCATGAAGATCCTGTTCTATGGCGCAGCAAGCTACGATAGGGAGTCGTTCGACAAAGAGCTCCCCTCCTATCCCGATATCGAGATCGACTACACCGACACCAACCTCAATCCCCTCACCGCCACGCTCGCGCGCGGCTACGACGCGGTGTGCGCGTTCGTCAATGCCGATGCCGGCGCGCTCACCCTTGAGATGCTCGCCGGCCTGGGCGTGAAGCTTTTGCTCATGCGCTGCGCGGGCTACGATGCCGTCAACGTGAGCATGGCCGAGCAGCTGGGCATCACGGTCACCCGCGTGCCCGCCTACAGCCCCGAGGCCATCGCCGAGCACGCCATGGGGCTGGCGCTCTGCGCAAACCGCCGCATCCATAAGGGCTATATCCGCGTGCGCGAGAACAACTTCGCGCTGACGGGCCTTGTGGGCGAGACGCTCCATGGCAAGACCGCGGGCATCATCGGCACGGGCCGCATCGGAGCTGCGCTCGCGCGCATCTGCAAGGGCTTCGGCATGACGGTGCTCGGCGCCGACCTCTACCCCAACGAGAAGCTCATCGAGGAGGGCTGCGTGGACGAGTACGTCGATTACGACGAGCTCTACGCCCGCGCCGACCTCATCTCGCTGCATGCGTTCCTGAACGATGAGAGCTACCACATGATCGATGACGAGAGCATCGCCAAGATGAAGGACGGCGTGATCCTCGTGAATACCGGGCGCGGCGGACTTGTGGACAACGACGCCCTTATCCGCGGCATCCGCTCCGGCAAGATAGGCGCCGCAGGCCTCGATGTGTACGAGGGCGAGAACGCCAACGTCTACCAGGACCGCATGGATGAGATCCTGGGCAGCTCGATCACCGCGCGCCTGTGCTCGTTCCCCAACGTGGTCGTGACGAGCCACCAGGCGTTCTTCACCCGCGAGGCACTCGGCCAGATCGCGGTCTGCACGCTCGAGAACGCCAGGGCATATGCGCAGGGTGGAGATTACGTGCAGGGCAGCCGAGTCTGCTAGGGTATACTGCTTGAAAACGCCGTGAATCGGCGTAATAGCATACCGGCGCGCCTCCGCACCCTCTGCGGGGGCGCAATGCAATAACGGCATCGAGCCGCAAGAAGGGAGCCACTTTATGGCAACCAAGAGAACCAAGATCGTCTGCACCATGGGCCCCGCCTGCCAGGACGAGGAGACCCTGCGCAAGCTCATCGAGAACGGCATGAACGTCGCGCGCTTCAACTTCTCCCACGGCACGCACGAGAGCCAGAAGGCCATGATGGAGCGCGTGCGCAAGGTGGCATCCGAGATGGGCGTGCCCGTGGCCATCATGCTCGATACCAAGGGTCCCGAGGTCCGCACCGGCCTTATCGAGGGCGGCGGCAAGATAATGATCGAGACGGACAGCGATATCGTCATCGCAACCGACGACGCCCTGTGCACGCCCGAGCGCATCACCCTCGACTACAAGAACCTGCCCAACGAGGTGGAGCCCGGCACCACCATCCTCATCGATGACGGTCTGATCGAGCTTTCGGTGAAGGCGGTCGAGAACGGCGACATCTGCTGCCATGTCGAGAACGGCGGCGAGCTCGGCGAGCGCAAGGGCGTGAACATCCCCGGCGTCGAGGTTGGCCTGCCCTCCGTCACCGACCGCGACCGCGAGGACATCATCTTCGGCTGCGAGCTGGGCATCGACGCCATCGCCGCATCGTTTATCCGCAGCGCCTCCGCCGTCGCGGAAATCCGCTCGATCCTCGCCGCGCACGGCGCCGAGAACGTGAAGGTATTCCCCAAGATCGAGAGCGTGCTCGGCGTGGCGAACTTCGACGAGATCCTCGAGGCTTCCGACGGCATCATGGTCGCCCGCGGCGACCTGGGCGTCGAGGTTCCGCCCGCACAGGTTCCGCACCTCCAGAAGATGATCATCTCCAAGTGCAACGACGCCTACAAGATCGTCATCACCGCCACGCAGATGCTCAACTCCATGATCGAGAACCCGCGTCCCACGCGCGCCGAGATCACCGACGTGGCCAACGCCATCTACGACGGCACCGACTGCGTCATGCTCTCCGGAGAGACCGCCTCGGGCAAGTACCCCGTCGAAGCGGTCAAGACCATGAGCGATATCTGCATCGAGACCGAGAAGCACCTCACGGAGCGCAAGGCCTACCATGAGCGCATGGGCCTCGCCAACGTGAGCGCCGCGACCGGCTATTCCGCCGTCTTCATGGCCCAGCAGGTGGGCGCCAAGGCGCTTCTCTGCCCGTCGCACTCCGGCCGCACCGCGCGCATCGTCTCGGCATATAGGCCCGTGCTGCCCATCTATGTGCCCTCGCCCAACGAGGAGACCCTGCGCAACTGCTGCTTCATCTGGGGCGCCGAGGCCTACAAGACCATCGAGCAGGGCACGCTGCAGAACACGCTCTACCATTCGCTCAAGGTGGCGCGCGATGAGGGCCTGGTTGCCGCGGGCGACCTCGTGGTCATCACCGCAGGCGATCCTCAGACCTCGCCGCGCATGGGCGACTACAACACCTCCACCAACATGTCGATGATCGCTCAGGTCCAGTAGGACTCGGAACTGGAAGGGACGGCCACATGCTCAGACTCGGAATCCTCACCAGCGGCGGAGACTGCCAGGCGCTCAACGCCACCATGCGCGGAATCGTCAAGACCGTGCTGCTCAACAGCGAGGAGCCAGTGGAGATCTACGGATTCCGCAACGGCTACCGCGGTCTCATCGACGCAGACTTCCGCATGCTCGGCTGGAACGACTTCTCGGGCATCCTCACCCGCGGCGGCACCATCCTGGGCACAAGCCGCGTCCCCTTCAAGACCATCGACGACGTGGACGAGGAAGGGGTCTCGAAGGTCGAGCGCATGAAGCACACCTATCACAAGCTCATGCTCGACTGCCTGTGCGTGCTGGGCGGCAACGGCTCCACCAAGACGGCGAACCGCCTCTCCGAGGAGGGGCTCAACGTGATCGCGCTGCCCAAGACCATCGACAACGACACCTGGGGCACCGACCTCACCTTCGGCTTCCACTCGGCGCTCGAGATCGCGACCAAGTTCATCGATGACATCCACACCACGGCATCGAGCCACGGGCGCGTGTTCGTGATCGAGATCATGGGCCATAAGGTTGGTTGGATCCCCCTGTATGCGGGCATTGCTGGCGGCGCCGACGTCATCCTCCTCCCCGAGATCCCCTATGACATCGAGAACGTCTGCGACGTCGTGGAGCAGCGCACCAAGGGCGGTGCGAACTTCGCCATCATCGCAGTGGCGGAGGGCGCCATCTCCAAGGAGGAGGCCGCGCTCTCCAAGAAGGAGTACAAGACGCTCGTCGGGGCGCGCACCAGCCCGTCGGTGGCCTACGAGATCGCAGACCAGATCGCGGCGCGCACGGGCCGCGAGGTACGCGTGGGCATTCCCGGCCACACGCAGCGCGGCGGGCAGCCCTGCCCCTACGACCGCGTCTTCGCCACGCAGGTTGGCGCCGAGGCGGGCCGTGCCGTGCTCGCCCGCGAGTTCGGCTTCATGGTGGCCGACCATGGCCGCGAAATCGTGCGCGTTCCCCTGGCCGAGATAGCGGACAAGCTCAAGTACGTCGACCCCCAGAGCCAGCTCATCGCCCACGCCCGCTCGGTGGGCATCAGCTTCGGCGATGAGCCTGCGCGCATCAGGATATAGGCACTCCCGAAGAGCGGTTTTATCGAACCCGGTGGAACACCCGCCGGGTTTTTCCTTCAACTCGTATTGACACAACCGTATATATACGGTATATACAGTTATAGACACAGCACGGCCATGGAGGGAAACCCGTGGAAATCGTTATCAGCAATTCGTCCGACAAGCCCATCTACGAGCAGATCTCCTCGCAGATTCGCGACAGCATCCTCACGGGCGCACTCGCTCCCGGCGAGGCCCTGCCCTCGATCCGCACGCTCGCGGCGTCGCTCAGGATCAGCGCCATCACCACCAAGCGGGCCTACTCGGACCTCGAGACGCAGGGCTACATCGAGACCGTCCCCGGCAAGGGATGCTTCGTCTCGGCAGGCAACATCGAATTGCTGCGCGAGGACCGTCTCCGCCATGTGGAGGCATCGCTCGCCCGGGTCATCGCCGATGCACGCATCGCGGGCCTCTCCGCACAGGAGCTGCACGAGATGCTCGATCTCCAGCTTGAGGAGGAGAACTAATGGATGAGGCAGTGGATCTTCGCATCAAGGACATCCGCAAGTCGTACGGCGACTTCTCGCTTAAGGATGTGTCGTTCGACGTGCCCGCCGGCGCCATCGTGGGCCTGATCGGCCAGAACGGTGCCGGCAAGACCACGATCATGAAAGCCGTGCTCGGATCGATCACGCTTGACGGCGGTTCCATCGAGCTCTTCGGGAAGGATCCCGCCAAGCTCGGCGAACAGGAGCTCGCCGCCCTCAAAGCGCGCGTGGGCTATGTGAGCGCCGTCACCGCCTACCCCGCTATGATGACGGTCAGCGAGATCGAGCGCTTCTACGAGCTCGCCTACCCCGCCTTCGACCGCGCGCTCTTCGACGAGATGTGCGCCAAGCTCTCGCTCGATGCATTCGACAAGCCCGTCAAGGACCTCTCGCGCGGCATGGGCATGAAGGTGCAGCTCGCCAGCGTCATCGCCAGCGGGGCGGAGCTTCTCGTGCTCGACGAGCCCACCGCGGGCCTCGACCCCATCGTGCGCGAGGAGGTGCTCGACGTGCTCCGCTCGTGGATGAACGTCGAGGGGCGCTCGATCCTCATCTCGAGCCACATCACGAGCGATCTCGAGCACTTGGCCGACTACATCGTGCTCATCGACAACGGCACCATCCTGCTCGATTGCACATCTGACGAGATCGCCGAGAAAGGCGTGGCAAGCCTGCGCGCCGGCGAGCTCGAGCAGCTGCTCGCCGACGGCGCCTACGCGCCAGGCACCCTGCGCGTGCTCAAACGCGAACTCTCCTATGTGGTGCTCGTACCCGATCGCCGCGGCTTCGCCCAGGCCTACCCCGAGTTCGCCGTCGACCCCGCGGGCATCGATGACATCATGACGCTTCTCGTGAAAGGCGAGGTGAGGTAGATGAAGGCCCTGCTCTTTGCCGATTTCTGCACCATCAGGAAGAGCATCGGACAGTATCTGTTCTCGGTTGTCCTGATCTGCGGCATCGTCACGTTCACGAGCTTCAACGGCGGCCTTGACCCAGAGGGAGCCGCCGGTGTCGTGCAGGGCAACATCATGAGCATCGCCCCGCTCATGTTCGCCTTCTACGCGTTCTTCTCGCTCTTCGGGCAGGACGAGCGCGAGGGCTGGGAGAGCGTGCGCCTCTCGATGCCCTTCACGCGCTGGCAGATCGTCGCGAGCCGCTACGCCATGATGCTCATCATCATCGCAGTCCTCCTCGCCGTTTTCGGTCTGCTCGCCGCCGCGATCACCGCGATCGTCACCATGGTCCGCTTTGGAGCAGTCACGCTCATGCCTGCCGAAGCTGTGGCGGCGGCAATCGTGCTCTGCCTCGCTGTTTCGCTCATCTACCTGGCCATCGAGATACCCATCTTCTTCAAGATGGGCTTCATGAAGGCGCGCCTCTACTTCACGCTCCCCTTCTTCGCCTGTATGCTCTTCATGCTCGAGCCCGTGCAGAAGCTCGCCGAGACAGTTGCCGGCAAGATGCTCGAGCTTGTTGCCTCCATGGGCTCCCCCGTACCGCTTGTGGTCGGCGCCATCGCTCTCGCATTCGCGCTCTACGCCCTCTCGAGCAGGATCTCGCTCAACGTTTACCGCACCCGCGAGTTCTAAATCCGGCGGAAGGGGGCCGGTGGAGCCCGATAATCCTGCTGGTGATGCAAGCAGCTGGACGTCCACCATCATCGAGGGGGTTCTATGCGGCGATCCCGCATAGAACCCCCTCGTTATTCATCGATCGTTAGCCCTAGCACGCGTAACCTCGATAGCGTGCATCACCAGCAGGTTTTTTGCTGCCACATGGCGTTCAGGCTGCCGATGAAGCGTCTTGGCTGTCCCTCGTCATGGCAGAATAATGCCATGTCGGGGAGAGGAGGCCGCCATGCCCGAGCAGCCCAAGAAGAAACCCAACGTTCTTATGATCGTGCTCGCAGCGCTCGCACTGTTCGGTGCCTTCCGCATCGGTATGTGGCTGCTCTTCGCCGGCCCCGAAATCGAAACCTACTGCTATCGCATCAACCTGCCCAAAAGCTGGGAGGACGACTACACGGTCTCGAGCTGCGAGGATTTCATCAGTGCGGATTATCGCAGCGCCGGATGCATCACGGTGGTCACCCGAACGAGCACGGGAGAACGGTTCGTCGTGGGCGTCTTCACCGATAACTGGGATATGGACGAGTGGATCGCGCGCGACTACGACGAGTGGACGGAAGAGGTCGACCTCAGCTGGGCAACTCCCGAGACGACCTTCGACCAGGAGGTCGCCGGGT
>CAMNAH010000062.1 GCA_946530775.1 uncultured Coriobacteriales bacterium | reverse complement strand
GCTCTTGCCCGCGCAGTCCATGACCCTGGGTCTGCTCGCGCAGGGGAGGAGCAGCCTGTGCGTTATGGCCACGGGCCGCGGCAAGTCCCTCATCTTCCATATGCACGCCGCGCGCACCGCGTTGCTCGCGAACAAGGCAAGCGTCTTCGTCTATCCGCTGCGTGCGCTCGTATCCGACCAGGCCTTCCATCTCTCCGAGACATTCGGCGAGATGGGCATGGGGGTCGCGGTGCTCACCGGCGAGACCGCGCTCGATGAGCGCGATGCCATATTCTCGTCGCTTACCGCGGGCGATGTCGACGTCATCCTCACCACGCCCGAGTTCCTCGCCATACACCAGGAGCGCTTTGCAGCATCGAGGCGCATCGGATTCATCGTCATCGACGAGGCACACCATGCGGGGCTTTCCAAGTCGGGCAACCGCAGCGCCTACGCGAGCCTTCCCGAGATCAGAGCCGCCCTCGGCGAGCCCACCGTGCTCGCCGTCACGGCGACGGCCGCCGATGATGTCGCGTCTGAGATTTGCCGTCTCGCGGGCATTTCCCCCGAGTGCGTGGTGGTCGACCGCTCCATCAGGTCGAACCTGCGCGTCATCGACAACCGCAATACCAAGAGCCGCGAGGCAGAGCTCATTGAGACCGTGGCGCAGGGCCGCAAATGCGTGGTCTACGTCAACTCGCGCGAGCAGTCCGTCTCGCTGGCGAGAATGCTGCGCCGCAAGATTCCCGAGCTCGGTCAGGCCATCGCGTTCTACAACGCTGGGCTCACGCGCGACGAGCGCACCCGCGTGGAGCGCGCCTTCCGCGCAGGCGAGCTCGTTACGATAGTCTCCACGAGCGCGTTCGGAGAGGGCGTCAACCTTCCCGACATCGCCCACGTCATGCTCTACCACATGCCGTTCGGCCAGATCGAGTTCAACCAGATGAGCGGCCGTGCGGGGCGCAACGGCGACGAGGCGTGCGTGCATCTTCTGTTCGGATCCAAAGACACCGCCATCAACGAGCGCATCGTGGCGGCCTCGGCGCCCTCGCGCGACGATCTCTCGGTGCTCTATCGTGCGCTGCGCACCCTGGCGCGCCGTGCCATCGAGGCGACCGGGGAGCCGGGCTTCTCCGAGACCAACGCGTCCATCGCGGAGCTCTGCCGCACCATCGATCCCAAGACGCACCTCGACGAGCATGCCGTTTCCTGCGGAATATCGATCTTCCGCGAACTCGGATTCCTCACCACCACCGGCTTCAGCACGGCCCGGCGCATAGAGATGGTAGAATCACCTGAGCGCATGGATCTCACCACATCGATCCGCTACCTCGAGGGTATCAAGGCCCGTGAGGAGTTCGACGCCTTCTCAACCTGGGCGCTTTCAGCCGATGCGGACGAGATGCTCGCACGCATCAACCAGCCCATCACGCCGTCATTCGGCACGGGGGTCTAGGGGGGAGGCCAACATGGACAAGCAGGCCGATCAGGTCGAGGAGAGCGTTAAAGCCGCTCCCGAGGCAGCCAACTGGCGCCTTCTCGAGGAGGCATGCTCGACCTACCTCAACGCCGAGGATCAGGTGGAAATCAAGCGCGCTTACCGATTCGCCGCCGACTACCACCGCAATCAGAGGCGCCGCAGCGGCGAGCCCTATATCAACCATCCGGTCGAGGTCGCGCTCATCCTCGCGAACGATCTCCACATGGACGCCGACTGCATCTGCGCCGCGCTCCTGCACGATACGGTCGAAGATACCGAGGCATCGCTCGACGAGCTCACCGAGCTCTTCGGTGCAAGCATCGCCGATTTGGTGGACGGCGTCACCAAGCTCACCAACATCGAGGTCTCGTCGATGGACGAGCGCCAGGCGCTGAACCTGCGCAAGATGTTCCTCGCCATGTCCAAGGACATCCGCGTGGTTATCATCAAGCTGGCCGACCGCCTGCACAACATGCGCACGCTTGCGGCCCTCAAACCCGAGCGCCGCCTCTTCAAGGCGCGCGAGACCATGGACGTGTATGCACCCCTGGCAGACCGTCTGGGAATGTCGAGCGTCAAGTGGGAACTCGAGGACCTCGCCTTCTTCTGGCTCGAGCCCGAGGAGTACGAGCGCATCGCCCGCATGGTGCAAGACAGCCGCGCACAGCGCGAGGCCGACACCGAGGGCGCCATCAAGACCCTCGACGACGAGCTCAAGAGCGTGGGGCTCACCGGCTACCAGATCACCGGCCGTCCCAAGCACCTCTGGTCCATCTACCAGAAGATGACCCGCAAGGGCCGCGAGTTCTCCGATATCTACGACCTTATCGCCCTGCGCGTCATCACCTCCACGGTGGGCGACTGCTACTCCGCGCTCGGCGCGGTCCACGCGCTCTGGCACCCCATGCCCGGGCGCTTCAAGGACTATATCGCCACGCCCAAAGCCAACCTCTATCAGTCGCTCCACACCACCGTGATCGGCCCCGATGGCCGCCCCATCGAGATCCAGATCCGCACGCAGGAGATGCACGAGGCGAGCGAGTACGGTATCGCCGCGCACTGGCTGTACAAGAAGGACGGCAACTCGCGCGGCCGCATGAGCGCCGAAGACAGGAGCGTCGACTCCACCATCCGCTGGATCCGCCAGAGCCTCAACTGGGCGACCGAGGACGATATCGAAGACGCGCACGAATATCTCGATGACCTCAAGGTTGACCTCTTCGAGCACGAGATCTTCGTGTTCACCCCCAAGGGCGAGGTCATGAGCCTGCGCCGCGACTCCACGCCGCTCGACTTTGCCTATGCCGTCCACACCGAGGTGGGAAACCACTGCGTGGGCGCCAAGGTCAACGGCTCGGTCGTGCCGCTCACCCACAAGCTCTCGAGCGGCGACCGCGTCGAGATCCTCACCAACAAGAACGCCAAGCCGTCCCGCGACTGGATGAGCATCGTCGCCACGCCCTCTGCGCGCAACAAGATCCGCAAGTACTTCAACGTCGAGACCAAGTCCGACGATGCCGAGCAGGGCAGGGGAGACCTCGCCAAGGAGCTGCGCAAACGCGGCTATGGCATTTCCACGCAGCGCACCGTCAAGGCGCTCAACAAGGTGCTCGCCCACTTCGACTATCGCACGGTTGACAACCTTTTCGCAGCCATCGGCGCTAACAAGCTCAACGCCAAGACGGTTGCCGCCAAGGTGAGCGACGTGCTCGAGGAGGGCACGCCCGAGAGCCGCGCCGCTGCACGCAGGCAGGCCGAGCGCGAGGCGAACATGAAGGAGGCCATGAGCAACGATACGCCGCTCATGCAGTCCTACGCCGTCTCGCGTACCGAGAAGGGCAAGAAGCGCAAGAAGACGAGCTGCGGCGTCGTGGTCAAGGGCGATGCGGACCTGCTCGTCCACCTGGCCCACTGCTGCAATCCTGTGGCAGGAGACGAGATCGTGGGCTTCATCACCCGCGGTCGCGGCGTCTCGGTCCACCGCGCCAATTGCCCCAACGTGGGCGACCTCATGCAGCATCCCGAGCGCATGATCGACGTTGAATGGGACACCTCGGGCGCCACCGAGTTCCGCGTGGAGATTGTCGTCGAGGCCTCCGACAGGATGGGCCTGCTCAAGGACGTTACGATCGCCATCGGCGATGCGGGGGCGAACATCCTCTCCGCCGCCACGCAGACCTCGTCGCAGGGCCTTGCACGCCTTCGCTTCCTCGTGGCCATCTCCGATGCGAGCCTGCTGGACGCGCTGCTCGCCTCCATCTCGCGCGTGCCGTCGGTCTATGACGCGCGCCGCATCATGCCCGGCGAGGGTGCCAACCAGATGAAGCGGAGGGTGCGCTGATGGCCGATGAGCTGCGCCAATATGTCGTAACGCCCATCCAGACCAACTGCTATGCCTACATAAGCGAGGGGAAGTGCCTCGTGATCGACCCCGGCGATTCAGGAGACCGAATCGCTGCCGATCTGGGCTCGCTCGAGGTTGCCGGCATCATCTGTACGCATGGGCATTTCGACCATGTGGGCGGTGTTGCGGCATTGAAGGAGGCAACTGGTGCGCCGTTTCTCATGCATGCCGCCGATGTCCAGCTCGCAAGCCACGCGCGGGAGAGCGCGTTTCCAGGCAGCGGCGTGTATGACAATGCTCCTCAGCCCGACAGGCTGCTTTCCGAAGGCGATACGGTGGAGGTCGGCAGCGCCGTCTTCACGGTGATCGAGACGCCCGGTCATACGCCGGGAAGCATCTGCCTTCTCGGCTCCGGTACGGCGGAGGGCATCCTCTTCAGCGGCGATACGCTCTTTGCGGGCAGCCGTGGGCGCACCGACCTCGAAGGGGGAGACGAGGACGCCATCATGGCCTCGCTTGCACGCCTCAAGCGCGAGATCCCAGCAGGCACGGCCGTTCTTTCCGGCCATGGCTACGAGACCACGATGGGATACGAGGTCAAAACCAATCCATTCCTGCGCTAGCGTCCCTTGAGAGGGGGATCGGCATGCTCCTCTTCCACACGGGCCACCAGGTTATCGAGGCCCCCGATGTCCATATCGGTCGAGCGAATGCCGACTTTGGGCAGGGTTTCTACCTTACGGACGAGGAAGCGTTCGCTGTGAGATGGGCCCGCATGCGAAAAGGGCAGAGCACGTACGTGAACGCCTATGAGCTCGACCTCGAGGGGCTCGTCGTGCATCGCTTCGAGCGGGACGAGGCGTGGTTCTCCTATATCTTCGCCAACCGCACCGGCAAAGCCGACGGGTTTCCCGATGCGGATGTGATTATCGGCCCCATTGCAAACGACACCATCTACGACACCTTCGGTATCTTCACCAGCGGCCTCATGGCACCTGCGCAGGCGCTCGAGATGCTCCAAATAGGGCCGGCATACGTCCAGATAGCCTTGAAGACCGAGAAGGCGGTCTCGCAGGTCAGGTGGCTATCTGCGCGCGAACTCGATGCCGAAGAGGTGGCCGTATACAGGGCGGTTGTCGCCCAGGAAGAGGCCGAGTATCAGGAAGCGCTTGCCTCCGCGCTCGAAGCGTCTTGATTCTGCAAAAGGGGAGTATCCCTTATTGCAGAATCTACGTTGTCGTTTCCTGCAAAAGGGGAGTATCCCTTATTGCAGAATCTACGTTGTCGTTGGGAATACGCACCTGGTGCCCGAGGTGGGACTCGAACCCACACCCCCGAAGAGAGAGGTTTTTGAGACCTCCGCGTCTGCCATTCCGCCACTCGGGCCTACGTGCGCGAGAAAGACTATATCAAATCATGCGCCTTTCGCGCACCTTGCGATTGCGTGCTAGAGTAGACGAGTTCAAATAATTTGGAGCAACGGCATCCATGTTCGAGATGCTTCGGGGGTAAGCGCATATGGATCTCGCAAGCAAAGCTGAGATGTTCATCAACCGCGTCAAGTCGGGCAGCGTCAAACGCATGTATACGCTCGCGCACGACATCCACAACGAGACCGGCACGCCAACGCCGTTGATCTTCCTCGATATGGGCTGGTGCATTGTGCGCTACGGGATCGGCTACCAGGAGTACCGCGGCTACAACTTCGCCGGCAAGCCCTCGCGTCTTCGCAAGACGTTCATGACCATGAACCACAACATCGCGCTCACACGCGAGACCTGCGATCGCTCCCTGTATCCGCTCTTCGATGACAAGATCACCTTCATGGAGGCGTACCGCGACTTCGTCGGCCGCGACTGGATCGACATCCGCAAAGCGGGAGAAGACGGCCTCCGCTCCTTCTGCGCCGACCATGCGGTTGTCTTCGCCAAGGTGCCCGACTCGTTCGGCGGCCAGGGAATCGAGCGGCACGTCTCGTCTGAGATCGAGGATTTCCATGCCTTCTTCAAGCGCTGCATGGACAACAGACAGTTCCTTGTGGAGGATGCTATCGTCCAGCATCCCGTCATGAACGAGCTATGCCCCGACACCATCAACACCCTGCGTATATGCACGCTCATGGTCGACGGCGAGCCCAAGCATGTCTATACCATCGTGCGTATGGGCATCGGCGGCAGCTGCGTCGACAATGCCACGAGCGGCGGCATCTACACCTGGGTCGACCCGGACGGCATCCTTCGGTATCCGTGCTTCTCAGACAAGACGGGCTTCCACTATACCGAGCACCCCTCCACGGGCATGAAGTTCGAGGGGTTCAAGATCCCGCTCTACGACGAGTGCATCGAGTTCTGCCTTAAGGTGGCTCGCGTTGAGCCGCGCATGGGCTATGTGGGCTGGGATGTCGCCGTTACGCCCGACGGGCCCGTGCTCGTGGAGGCCAACATCATCCCCGGCTACGACATGCCGCAGAACAGCGCCTGGCATCCAGGTGGGGAGGGCGCACTGCCCATGTTCGAGAAGGCGCTCGGTCGCGAGGTTCCCAAGTAACCGCAGCAATTTCACATAGTTTTCCTTGCATCGCCAGTCCGGAAGCGCTACTATAACCAATGCGTTATTCAAAGCGGGGCAGAGCCTGTGCCCCCACCTGCCGGCGCCATGAGGTAGCTGTCTGGTCAGACAAATGATATTTCCCCAGCTCACATGCTGGCATCATGTCTCCCGGATAGCTTATGCGCCCGGGAGTTTTTCGTATCAACAGGCACGAGCACAGTCGTGAAGGAAGGTGTTACCAATAGCGAAATCCGACGAACCTCGCATCAATGAGGAGATCAATGCCCGTACGGTGCGCCTTATCGGCGTAGATGGCAGCCAACTCGGCGTGTTCGGCATCGCCGATGCCCTGCGCATCGCCGAGGGTCAGAACCTCGACCTGGTGGAGATCGCGCCCAACGCAGACCCTCCCGTCTGCAAGGTGCTCGACTATGCCAAGTTCAAGTACGAGCAGGATCGCAAGGCCAAGGCTGCCCGTAAGAAGCAGTCCAAGGTCGAGATCAAGGAGATGAAGTTCCGTCCGAAGATCGACG
>CAMNAH010000061.1 GCA_946530775.1 uncultured Coriobacteriales bacterium | reverse complement strand
TGTTGCGCAGGATGGCGTCCACGTAGCCGGGGTCGGCGAACTCGTCGCTGGCGCCGATGAGGCGGCGGCTGAGCTCGGGGGTGCGCAGGGGCGGATTCTCCCTGATGAGGGCATCCGCTGCGCGATATGCCTCCTCGGCGGTCATGCTGGAGGCGATGCGGGCATCGAGGATGGGCGTGCGGGACTGGGACATTGCGTCTCCTTTCGACAGGATGGGGCGAATCGAGGCATGGCTGAACCACGTCTCGGTCGTTTCCTCCAAAATCGGTTGTCGTAGGAGCTTGGGGTTAGAAGATGGTTCCCTTCCCGCGTCTCATGCAAAGGCGTCATGGCCTTGCGTACTCAAGCTTGTACCCAAGGGCGGACAAAAACTATCAGTCGTTTTTGAAAAAGTTGAGATTTCGTCCTCCAGCTGCAGTTCGGGCATCCCCCGCTGCGGCTGGCGGGCGCATCCTAGTCCACGCGGTCGTGGTTGACGGGGCCGTAGAAGAGGCGTGCGAGCTCGGCGGCATTGCGCGTCTGGCCGAGCGCCCACATGGTCTTTGCCACGAGCGCCTCGGTGGTCATATCGCCGCCGCGAAGTATTCCCGGGTGGTCGGCATAGGCGCGGCCGACCTCGTAGATGCCCAGGTCGAGGCCCTCCTCGGGCACCTGCGTGGTGATGACCACGGTACGGCCGGACTCGATCCAGTCGAAGATGGCCGCCTCGTAGGAGGCGCTTTCGCGCTCGGGGATGCCGCCGATGCCGAAGGTCTCGAGGATCACGGCGTCGTAGGCGGGCTTCAGGGTCTCGAAGATCGCGGGCGAGAGGCCGGGCGTGAGCTTGAGCACGCAGACGCGCTCGTCGAGGGTGCTGTAGAAGGCGGGACGCGCGGGCGGTTCGTCCGGCACGCCCATCGCGCGCACGATATGCTCGCCGCGCAGCACCGCAAGTGCGGGGAAGTTCACGCTCGTGAAGGCGTTCGCGCTCATGGTGCGCTGCTTGTGGGCGCGCGTGCCGGCGATGGCCTTGCCGCCGAACACCACCGAGACATCGCAGCTCGTATCGTCGAGCGCATACACGAGGCTCTGATAGAGGTTGAGCTTGGCGTCGGTGAAGGGGTTCGCCATGGGCTGCTGCGAACCCGTGAGCACGATGGGCTTCGCACTGCCCTGCACCAGGTAGGAGAGGGCGGCCGCCGTGTAGGCCATGGTGTCGGTGCCGTGCAGGATCACGAAGCCGTCGTAGGCATCGTAGTTCTCGCGGATGATACGCGCCATCTCGAGCCAGTCCGCGGGCATCATGTTGGTGGAGTCGATGTTCATGGGCTGGACGAAGCTGAGGTCGCAGAGGCCGTCGATGAGCGGCACCTGCTCTGCGAGCTCGCGGCCCGTGAGGGTGGGGGAGAGCCCGCGCCCGTCTGCCGTGGATGCGATGGTGCCGCCGGTGGCGATGATGAGGATGCGCTTCATCCGATGCCCCTACTCGTCGAGAGCGTTCACAAGCTCGATGTTCAGGTCGACCGTGGTGGAGATGCCCGCCACCGAGCCCTGGTACGTATATTGCCACAGGTACAGCTCGAGGGGTACGGAGGGGGCATCGCTGTACTCCGCGAACCAGTAGCCCTCGCGTGCGAAGGAGAGCGTGTCGAGGCGCGCGAGATCGTGGGCGTTGCCGTAGACGAGGGCATCATAGCCGGCGGCCTCGACCGTATCGCAGAAGGCGCGCGCGGCGGCTGTGAGCTCCTCGCGACCGGAGCCGTCGGCGCGTCCCGTGCCTTCCGCGGTGGTCTCGTGGTCGAAGGCGATGGGAAGCTCGAGGCTGCGCCCATCGAGCAGGTCGAGCACGAACTCCGCCTCCTCGCGGCCCTCGGCTTCGCTCGTGGCCTGCGAATACACGTAGAGGCCCACGTCGAGCCCCGCCGCGCGGGCGCCCTCGAGGTACTCCTCGAAGCGCTCGTCCTCGTAGAGCCCGCCCTCGGTCGATCCGCGCCATGCTGCGCGGATATAGACGAACTCGATGCCGTCGGAGGCGACCGCATCCCAGTCGATGCTCTCGTTATGCTCTGAGACGTCGATGCCCGTGCGCGAGCGCACCTGGCCGTCGACCACGTACGTTGCGCGTCCGCGCTCGTCCCAGACGAGGTTGTCCCAGTCGTACGGGGACTCGATGGCCTCGTCGTAGATGTCGACCGGCGCGCTCGGCCCGCCCGAGTAAACGTCGCTCTCAGAGCAGCCGCAGAGCAGCAATATGGCTGCGACGAGCATCGCCGCGATTCCGTCTGCCGTTCTCCCTTGCCGCTCCATGCGTTCCCTCCGACGTGCCGTTTTGCCAGCGATACACTATACGACAGATACATGGAAGACGTTTGAAGGAGGATCCGTGCTGTTTCTCCGCCGCGTGATCAAAAGCGGGTTCCATAAACCGCAGACCGGCGAGCTTGCCCGCCTCACCACCGAGTGGGGCGCTGCGCTCGACGCCGCCAACCTGCTTCCCGAGCACCCCAATCCCCAGATGGAGCGCGACCGCTGGATATCGCTCAACGGCATCTGGGGCTATGCGTTCGTTCCGTGCGCGCATCCCGAGGTCGCGTGGCACGATGACTTGGGGCATCTCGAGAAGGACGGCAACATCGTGGTGCCCTTCTCGCCCGAGGCGCCGCTCTCCGGCGTGGGCAAGCGTCCGCCCGAGAACTGCCTGCTTGTTGAGGAGCGCACGTTCGAGGCGCCCAAGCTCGTGGGCACCGAGCGCGCGATCCTGCATTTCGAGGCCGTGGACTGGGCGTGCTCGGTGTGGGTGAACGGCGCCAAGGTCGCCGAGCATAAGGGCGGATACCTGCCGTTTTCCTGCGACATCACCGATCAGCTGAAACCCGGCGAGAACAGCCTGCGCGTGCAGGTCTTCGACCCGTGCGAGAAGGGCAGCCAGCTCCGCGGCAAGCAGCGCATCGACCGCGGCACCATGTGGTACACGGCGCAGTCGGGCATCTGGCAGAGCGTCTGGCTCGAAGTGGTGCCCGAGCAGCATATAACCGCGCTCTTCCTCGAGCCCGATGCGGATGCGAAGCGGCTCACCGTGCGCGCCGAGACCAGCGGAGACGCCCTGTCGCTCACCGTCGCCGTCCTGGACGGCTGGACCGCCGTTGCCGAGGGCACGGGAAGCCCCGACGGCATGGTGATCGAGCTGGGCGACGTCCATCTCTGGTCGCCCGACGACCCGCATCTCTACCGGCTCGTCATCGCCTATGGCGAGGACCGCGTGAAGAGCTACTGCGCCTTCCGCACGGCCACCGTCGAGCCCGATGAGGACGGCGTGCCGCGCTTCTGCCTGAACCACAAGCCCCTCTTCCTGCGCGGGCTGCTCAACCAGGGTTACTGGCCCGACGGCCTCATGACGGCGCCCTCCGACGAGGCGCTCGTCTTCGACCTCGAGACCTGCAAGAATCTCGGCTTCAACATGTTCCGCATGCACATCAAGCTCGAGCGCGAGCGCTTCTACTACCATTGCGACCGTCTCGGCATGCTCGTATGGCAGGACATGGTGAGCGGCGGCGACGAGCTCTCCGCCTGGCAGACGCAGCAGAAGCCCACGCTGTTCTCGGGCTCGTGGACGTCCATCGACGACAGCACGCCCGACGCCTGGAAGAAGCTCGCTGCAGGCAACGCCGCATACCGCGAGGAATGGACGGCCACGACGCGCGCAGCCGTGAAACGCCTCTCGGGGCATCCCTCGATCGTGACGTGGGTGCTCTTCAACGAGAGCTGGGGGCAGTTCTCGGCCGGCGAGGCCACGCGCATGGTGCGCGCCCTCGACCCCTCGCGCCCCATCCTCTCGGTGAGCGGCTGGTACGACCAGGGCACGGGCGATTATCAGGGCATCCACAACTACTTCAGGCCCCAGAAGGTCTGGGATGACCATGCCAACGAGCCCCGTGCCCGCGTGATCAGCGAGTTCGGCGGCCTCACGTGGCACGATAGCGCCCATGCGACCTGCCCCAAGAGCTACGGCTATGCCGATTTCGCCTCCATCGACGAATGGCGCGCCGAGCTGCGCGATCTTCTCGCCGGCGTGGATGCGCTCGAGGCGGAGGGCCTTTCGGGGTTTGTCTACACGCAGGTCGCGGATGTCGAGGAGGAGACCAACGGTTTGATGACATATGATAGGAGAGTCGTCAAGCTCTGATTCAAAAACGCAGGTGGAACGCAGCATGAAACGTGAACGCGACTATGGCCTCGGCGTGCTCGCCGCTATCTGTGCCCTTCTTTTCGCCGGCGTCGTCTTCGGCGTGGTCTACCTGTATCGCCTTGTATCGGGCGCAGCGGAGCCTCTTGGCGCCTTGGGTTCCGGGGATCCTGCGATCATCGCAGAGGGCGCTCCCGATGCACCTTCGGCCGAGCATATCGTCATGACGCTCTGCGGAAGCCACGAGACCATCGTGCGCACGGGCGAGACGTATGTGGAGCCCGGCTGCCTGGCGCGCGACACGCGTGCGAGCAAGAGCCTCTCCGATCGCGTGCAGATAAGCGGCAACGTCGATACCGCGACGCCCGGCACCTACACCGTCACCTATACCGTGACCGACGATGAGGGCTCGGTCGCCCGCGCCGAGCGCACCGTGCGCGTAACCGATGATGCCGGCTGGGACGATGACGGCATCGCCGTGCTGATGTACCACTACGTCTATGATCCCGCCAACCCGCCCGAGGATCTGAACGCCAACTATGTGTCGACCACGGAGCTCGAGGAGCAGCTTGCCTGGCTCACCGAGGCCGGCTTCTACTATCCTTCCTGGGCCGAGCTGCGCGCCTACATCGACGGCAGCCACTCGCTGCCCGACAGGAGCGTCATCCTCACCTTCGACGACGGCGAGTACGGCTTCTTGGACCACGGCATCCCGCTGCTCGAGAAGTACGGGGTCACAGCCACCTCGTTCACCGAGTGCAACCGCGATGACATCGACTACATGCTCAACACCTATGCGAGCCCCTACATCTGCTTCGAGTCGCACAGCTACTACATGCACCACGCGGGCTACTCCGGCATAGGCCATGGCGGCGTGATCTACGACCTCTCCGAGGACGAGCTGGTGGACGATCTGCAGCATGCGGCAGACATTCTCGGCACGAACGCCGCCTTCGCCTATCCCTACGGCGATGTGAGCGACGTCTCGCCGGCGGCCTGCGAGCGCGTGGGGATCCTCTGCGCCTTCACCACCGAATACGACTTCGTGTATCCCGGCTCCGATCCCACGCGTCTGCCGCGCGTCCGCATCGTGGGCGGCAACGGCCTCGAGTACTACCAGGGCTCGGTGTGGTAGGAAAGGTTTTGTCGCATATCTAACGGTACATTTCTCGGTCGAGATATGTACCGCTCGTACAAATTCGCAGGTAGATGCATTGCCAGGCATCTTCTCTTGCGAGAAGTGCACCGATGGTAAATGCGGTAAACGACAAACGATGGTCTTTCCGTAGAGACGGCCCATGAGGCAAGGCAGACAGTTCCAGAAATGCCCAGCGCGTTTTGCCAGATACGCGCGCTCGGATTGTCAGTTTGGCGCCAGATAAGCGTCAGCTAGGTGTCAGGTTCCTGTCAGATCGCTTTGGTATAGAAGGATCCCACATGAAAACGTATTCTTCCGGGAGGCTCCATGAGCATCTGCCTTTGTCTCGACTCAGCCGAGAAGGTCCTCAACCTCATATCGTTCAAGGCGATCAAGACGTTCGGAGTATATGACACTTCCGCTCTGAGAGACTGCAGGGCAACTGCGGACGAGACACGACGCCTCGACCATCTCCCCGCCGCGCTTCATGTGCCCGTCAGCTTGCTTGTCCCCGCCCAAGAGCTGCGGACGCACCGGAAAGGCTGCAAGGCCCATGTGTGGAGCGGCAAGGTTCCCGAGGGTTCGCTGATCGATGTCGGCAACGGCATCTTCGTGGCTTCGCCCGAGTTCAACGCCGCTCTCGAGATGCGAGGCAGGCCGCTGGTCTCCCGCGTGCTTATGCTCATGATGTATTGCGGGATTATTGCCATCGACGAAGGTTCGGAGGATGGCTTTATACGACGGCCGCAACTCACCGGCATCGACGACCTGCAGCGGTTCAGTCGCCTGATAAAGAGAGAATCTTGCTCGGATAAGCTGCGCGAAGCCCTGGCGCTCGTAGGGAAGAAATGCAGGTCTCCCTTGGAGGCAAGGCTGTTGCTCGCGCTTACGGCACCCACTGCTCTGGGCGGGCTCGGCCTAGAGATGCCTTGCATGAACCATCCGATTACCCTCGGCAGGGAGGGACGGGCGATCTGGGGGTCAGGTTATCTTGAAGGGGACATGGTGTGGCGCGATGGGAAGACGGCGCTCGAGGCCCAGGGGCGCCTGAGACATGAAGGGCGTTTCGGAGATGACCTGACGCGCGCTTCCGCTATGGAGTCCGAGGGCTATGCAGTTCGATTCGCCACATCTCAGCAGGTAAAGAGCGCACGACAGATGCTATTGCTGGGTAGATGGCTTGCTGGGAATCTTGGGGTGGATGCAGGGCGATTTCCCGAACGGGATAAGGTCCAGCGTCTTCTCAATGCCATTAACTCATTTAGGTATCATCACATTTCTCTAGACGAGCTCAGAACGGCAAAGCGATAAGCGGCGGAAACGTAGCATCGTCACATTTCTCGGCCGAGATATGTACCGATTGTTGAGGCCCTTATCTTTGCTGAACGGGGAACGGGCTAGATCATCATCTACAATTGATTGAACCCCTACGAGAACAGGAGCTTCCATGGCTGAGTTCGTCTACCAGATGTACAAGGCGCGCAAAGCGGTCGGCGACAAGGTCATCCTCGACGACGTCACCGTGGGCGTCTATCCTGGCGCCAAAATCGGCGTCGTGGGCCCCAACGGCATGGGCAAGTCCACGCTCTTGAAGGTCATGG
>CAMNAH010000060.1 GCA_946530775.1 uncultured Coriobacteriales bacterium | reverse complement strand
CGTACGCCATCGTCGCGAGCTGCATCGCGATCACCTGCCTGCCCTGCGCGCTCGCACTCTCCTGCGCCGGCATCTTCTTCACGCCCGTCTCGGAGTTCTTCGGCGTTCCGCGTGCCTCGTTCACGCTGTACTTCTCGATCCTGAACATCATGATGATGCTCACGCTGCCCATGGCCGGCAACCACCTCTCCAAGCTCGATGCCCGCAAGGTGCTCTCCGGCGCCACCATCCTGGTGGGCCTGGGCCTCATCGGCATGAGCTTCGGCAACTCCATGCCCTGGTTCTATGTGTGCGGCGCCATCATGGGCGTGGGCATCGCGCCGCTCATCTACCTCTCGGTGCCCACCCTCATCAACGCTTGGTGCGTCAAGAACGTGGGCTTCTTCGTGGGCCTCTGCATGGCCTTCACCGGCATCGGCGGCGTGATCTTCAACCCCATCGGCACCTCCATCATCCAGAGCGGCCCCGAGGGCTGGCGCATGGCCTACCGCGTGTTCGGCATCATCGCGCTCGTGGGCACGCTGCCCTTCACCCTCTTCGTCATCCGCTCCAAGCCCGCCGATAAGGGCCTGCTCCCCTACGGCGCCGACGAGGTGGCCGAGGGCGGCGATGCTCCCGCAGCCGTTGTCGAGGGCGTTCCCGCGAGCAAGGCCATGAAGACGGCCGCATTCTTCGCGCTCGCCATCTTCTGCGGCATCATCACGCTCAACCAGACCATCTACCAGTTCCTCGCGAGCTACGCCACGTCGTTCGCTGACTCGCTCCCCCAGATCGCCGCGGCTTCCGGCGTGGTTGCCAGCGCCGCCATGGCCGGCCAGGCCATCGGCAAGGTGCTGCTGGGCATCATCAACGACAAGTCCGTCAAGGTGGGCATCATCTTCGGCCTCGCCTGCGGCGTTGCGGGCATCCTGCTCATGTGGTTCATCCCGTCCGTCCTGCCCGTGCTGCTGGTGGGCGCCTTCCTCTTCGGCGTGGTCTACGCCATGACCACGGTGCAGACGCCGCTGCTGGTGCGCTCGGTCTTCGGCAGCGCCGACTACACCAACATCTACTCCCGCATCTCCATGGTGGGCTCGCTCATGAGCGCCGTGGCTGCCGTGTTCTGGAGCTTCGTGATCGACTCTCCCGGCGGCTTCCCGCTCATGTTCATCGGCGGCATCGTCTGCATGGCGATCTGCCTGGTCACGAGCTTCTTCGCCCTCGGCCAGACCGAGAAGCTCAAAGAGCTCTGATCTCCATGGCGGGCGCAGTAGACATCCACGGTCACCTGCTCGACTCCGCCTACCTCGACCTGCTCGCGCGTCACGACGCGCTGCTCGAAGACGGCTTCCCCCTCCCCTCGTGGGACGCGGCGGAAGCCGTTTCGTTTATGGACGAGGCGGGCATCGACCTGCAGGTTCTCTCGCTTTCGTCCCCGCAGCCGCATTTTGGCGACGATGCGGAGAGCATCGCGTTCTGCCGCAGCTTCAACGACCGCACCGCCGAGGCCGTGCGTGCACATCCGCATCGCTTCGCGTTTGCGGCAACGCTGCCGCTGCCCTGCGTGGATGCGGCCTGCGCCGAGGCTGAGCGCGCCATGCGCGAGCTGGGCGCCGTCGGCGTGGCGCTGCCGAGCAACGCGCACGGGCTCTACCTGGGAGATGCCGCGCTCGAGCCGCTCATGGAGACGCTTAACGCGCTCGAAGCCGTTGTGCTCGTGCACCCGCATAAGCCCGATGCGCTGACCGAGGGTCTCTTCACCTCGGGGCCGGTGCCCCTCTACGAGTTTCTCGCCGACACCACGCGCGCCGTGCTCAACATGCTCGCGCGCAACGTCCCCGTGCGCTATCCCAACATTCGGTTCGTCATCCCGCACACGGGATCGTTCCTGCCCAACGTGGCGGGTCGCATCACGGCCATCCAGCCGTTCCTCACGACGCAGGGCATGATGCCCGATGTGGATATCGCCGACGGGCTCGCACGGCTCTACTTCGACCTGGCGGGCAATCCAACGCCGCAGATGCTCGACCTGCTGCTCTCGGTTGCCGCACCGGACCACGTGCTCTATGGCAGCGATTATCCCTTTACCAACGCACAGCTCGCCCTACGCGGAAAAGAACGCCTCGAGGAGATGCTCTCCTCGAGGCCGTATCGCGATGCGATCATGCGGGAAAACGCCCTCGCATTGCTGGGGCTGTAGCGCCCGCAACTGCTGCATGCGTGTATCTATCTAGAGCTCCAAGCGGCCCTATTCTGCCTGCTTTGCGGCCTTGCGAGCGGCGCGGGCGGCCCTGCGCTCGGCGCGGATGCGCTTGGCGCGCTCGCGGGTCTCGGGCGTATCCTTCTCGATGAGCGCGCGGAAATCGTCGCCCTCGGGATCGATGCCCTGGTAGATGTGGATGCGCCCCGTGAACTGCGGGAAGATGCCGTGCACCCACTCGCTGCCCGGATCGGTCTCCACGAAGGCGGCGCAGGCGTCGAAGCTCGCGAGGTCCTCGCGCGTGAACGTGCGGTCCTGATGCGAGGTGTAGAAGCGCTCGAAGGGCAGCGCGGCAATCTTGGCCAGCGTGGCGCGATGCGTGGCGATATCCATGCTCTCGGGGAAGAACAGGCACATGGTGGGGGTCACGGCATCGCCGGTGAACAGAACGCCCAGCTCATGCGCATAGAACCCCATGCTTCCCACGGTGTGGCCGGGCAGCGCGATGGCTTCCACGGTGATTCCGCCCAAATCGAAGGCCATGCCCTCCTGGAGAAGCGCCACCTCGGGCATCGAGCCGTCGCGCGGTGCCCAGGGCTCGTCATCCGTGACGATTCCCTTCGAGAGCACATGCTGGTGCGCGCCGGCAGCGAGCTCCATCTCGAGCGGGATGCGATCGATCTCGGCGGCATCCATCCAGACAACGTCGAAGAACCAAGCACCCGCCCAGTGATCGTAGTGGGAATGCGTGGCGACCACGGTGACCGGCAGGTCGGTGACCTGCTCGACGGCAGCGCGCAGGTCTCCGTGCCCGCCCATGGCATCTACGAGCAGGGCGCGCTCGGAGCCGATGACCAGATGGCACTGGAAGTCCATGGGATCGCGGAATCGCACGACGTGCGGCTCCACCTCACGCCAGGTTATGCTGCCGAGCTGCCCCATGATGCGTTAGCCGATCTTCTTGAGGATGGCCTTGCAGAAGGCATCGACGCCCCAGCCCACGTACCACACGCCCGCGAGCATGGCCACGCCGATCTGGATGGGGAGCGTCCCCATGCCGGCGGTGCCGAGCGGGCCCATGACGGTGAGGCCGATGGCCCAACCGCAGAGCACGGCGGGCAGGAAGATCCACTTGTCGAGCGCGCTCGCGATAAGCACGGCGACAAAGCCCATCACGGCAAGCGTGAGGAAGGTGTTGACGTCGGGAGCAAAGGGAAGGTGCTCCATGCTCCACATGGCGATGACCGCCCAGAGGTCCGACATGAGGAAGCCGATCGAGATCTTGACGCCATCCTCGACCTTGTTGCCGTTGGCGACATAGATGCCCGCGCAGATGAGTGCGACGGCTCCGCAGGTGATGCCGAAGTGACCGGACACCACAGCCCAGATGGGCGGGAGCAGGCCGATACCGATGGCGAGAACGAGAACTTCCTTCTTCATGTGGAAAAACCTCCAATATAGACAAGATGAGGGCCGCAGCGCGGGAACGCGGCGGCCCTCAGATCAGGCAGAGCGATTAGTGCTGGGGCATCTCGGGAACGGGGTCGTTGCAGATCTTGCGAGCGAGGTTCTCGATGGGGCCGTTCAGCAGGAACGTGACGATGTAGCAGGCAATCCACACGGGGATGATGTTCTGCGCGAAGCCGATGAAGGCAACGGGGATGAAGGGGGCGCCGCCGAGCACGCAGGCGTCGAGGGTGCCGATGATGAAGCACAGGATGACGGAGTAGACGGTGTTGATGGGCACGTTGATGAGCGCGCCGAACTTAGCACCCTCGGAGGGGTTGGAGCGCTTCATGGCCCAGTTGAAGCCCATGTCGACGATGCCGGGGATCATGCCCAGGATGGTGGCGATGCACCAAGAGACGACGAAGTTGATGAAGAACATGGGCCAGATCCAGCCGTTGGAGGCATCGGCGGTCTTGAAGACGTAGAGGGCGAGAGCTTCGCAGAGGAAGCAGAGCACGAGGGCGACGCAAGTGTTGAGGATGGCCGCCTTGACGAAACGGGTAGAAGTCTTCATGGGCATGGTAGAGTCTCCTCTCCTAAGGGTCGTATTTCGACGGGTATAAGCTTACGCAAGGCTTGGCATATGTCAAATGGCTGGAAGGCTCAAAGATTCAACTAAGAGAAACGCTCCCGTTGTGCCGATGCACAACGGGAGCGCCATGATGCCTGTGAGCGGGTGCTTAGGCGCGCTCGGGCTCCTTGATGCGGCTGATCAGGATGATGGCGATGATGGTGCCCGCCATGAAGATCCAGTAGCTCATCGTGAGGTTGGTAACGCCCACGACACCGATGATGATGAGGCCGGTGCAGCGGATGAGGGTGTTGATCGGGGCGATGAGGCGGTTGGCCTGGATGAAGCCGAAGCGGCCGAAGCAGGTGCCGATCATCGAGGGGATGAGGTTGCCGATGCCGCCGATGCCAAAGCCCACGAAGAAGGCGCATACCACGGTCATGGGCATGGAGCCGTTGTTGAAGATCATGAGCAGCAGCGACACGATGTACCACGCACCGTAGATGAGCGAGGCGTTCTTGGTGCCGAACTTCTGGTCGATCCAACCCCAGATGTAGCTGCCGATGATGCCAAAGATGGCGGCGACGGTCATCATGAGGATGGCGAGGTTGGGCTCGATGCCGAGCTGGATGAAGCGGGTGACCATGTTGGAGACGAGGCCGATGGTGGTCATCCAGAGCAGGCCGTGGCCAAAGCCGATGAACCAGGTGTTGGGGTTCTTGGCCAGGACGGGAAGGGTCAGCTTCTTGGCCTCCTCCTCCTGGGCCTTGAGCATGGCCTCGGCGGCCTCGAGGTCGACGGGCTCGTTGTCGGGCGTGGCGCCGACCATCTCGGGCTCGTCCTTCACCCAGAAGATGGAGGCGATGGCAAGGGCGAAGCAGGCGATGCCGATGATGGTGTAGCCGGTCTGCGGGTTGCCGACGCCGTTGAGGAACAGGATGATCGTGGCGGTGCACAGCGGCAGGCCCATGGAAGCCCAGCCGAGCGCGAGGCCCTTCTTCTTGGGGAACCAGATGTTCATGAGGTTGTTGGGCACGATGTTGACCTGGATGGTGCCGCCCACGACGACCAGGATGACAATCATGGCGAGGAACACCGGCAGAGACTGGGTGCGGGCGAAGACGATCGCCGCAACGCCGCAGATGACGTTGCCGAGCACGGCCATCCAGCGGCTGCCCTTCTTGGCGGCCAGGACGCTGAACACGAAGGCGCCGAGAACGCTGATCCAGCCGGCGATGCCGGTCATGGCGTTGCAGAGGTTGGGCAGCTCGTCGCCCCAGCCGCGGAACGCTGCGAACGCCTGGGGATACCAGCTCAGGGTGTCGGTTGCGAGCGCAGCGGCGATGTAGTAGCTGATGGCGCAGTAGATGATCGTCGACCATCCCCACTTGCCGAAGTTGCTCTTCGTAGACTTCTGATCCATGGTGGAACTCCTTGCTTGACGTGCTTACTTTTGATTGAAACTCTTATATCAATTCTCAGCGCAAGACCCTAGGGCTGCATGGATTTGCAGCCTAGGGGATACGTTGCGAAAGGAAAGCCGAGAGGCTAGTCGTCGAATCCCGTGAACACGGGGACGCCGGTGTAGGTCTTGGGCTCCTCCTCGCCGGTGAGGACGCGGATGGCGCCGGCGGCCATGGCCTCGAGCTCGAACTCGCCGGGATAGGCGGAGACGGGCGCGATCCAGCCGCAGGCATTCTCGATGGAGGCCACGAGGTCCTTGTTGTGGACCATGCCGCCGCCGAGCAGGATGCCGTCGACCTTGCCCTCGAGCACGGTGGCCATGGAGCCGATGTACTTGTTGATCTGGTAGCACATGGCATCCCACGCGCGGGCCGCGGCCTTATCGCCGGCAGCAGCGCGGTTGCAGACCTCGATGGCGTCGGAGGTGCCGAGAAGGTCGACGAAGCCGCCGGTCTTCATGCACATCTTGCGGACCTCGCCGATGGAGTGGCCGGCCTCGAGGTAGTTGAGGACCTCGGCCACGGGCACGGCGCCGCAGCGGGTGGGGGCCATCATGCCCTCGCCGCCCACGATGTCATAGCCGTCGATCATCTTGCCCTGCTTGTGGGCCGAGATGGAGATGCCGCCGCCGATGTGGCACACGATGAAGTTGCACTCGGAGTAGCGCTTGCCCATCTTGTGGGCGTGACGGATGGCCGTCTCCTTGAGGTTGAGGGCGTGCAGGTGCACGTTGCGGTAGACGCCCTTGATGCCGGTCATGCGGGCGAGGTCGCAGAGCTCGTCGGTGTCGGGCGGGTTGACGACGAAGGCGGGCTTGCCGGCCGCGGTAGCGAAGGCGTTGGCGAGCTGGCTGCCCAGCTGGGCGGGGTGCTGCACGCCGTTGGCGCCACGGTAGGCATGGTCGAGCATGACGTCGTTCACGGCGTAGGTGCCGCCCTCGAGGGCGAGCAGGCCGCCGCCGCGGCCGACGAAGGCGTCGATGGTGGAGAGGTCCACGTTGTTCTCGGCGAGGGCCTCGAGGATGAGGTCGCGACGATAGGGCATCTGATCGGAGACGGACGCGAACTCGGCGAGCTTCTCGGCCTCATGCGCGACGTTCTTGGTGAAGACCTCGGTCTCGCCGTCGAACACGCCTACCTTGGTGGAGGTGGAGCCGGGGTTGATGACGAGGATGCGGTAGGTTTTCTCTGCCATTGCTTTAAGCCTCCTTGAGAGCCTGCGCGCGGACGCAGCTCATGACGACGTTGCC
>CAMNAH010000059.1 GCA_946530775.1 uncultured Coriobacteriales bacterium | reverse complement strand
CCTCCACGAAGTCGCACGCGCGCGCGAGCGGCAGCGTGAAGGTGCCGGCGCCGCAATAGAGGTCCATCGCCTCGTCGTCCTCCTGGATCTCGAGGCCGTCGAGGACGCAGCGCACCAGCGCCTCCGCGCCGCGCGTGTTGACTTGGAAGAACGAAGGCGCCGAGATGTGCATGGTCTCGTCGAGGATGCGCTCGGTCCAGTGGCCCTTGCCGAAGAGGCCCTCGACGCCCGCGATGCGCCGCGCCGCCTTGGGGCCCTTGCTCATGACGCGCGCGAGCGAGGTTATGGGCAGCGCATCGCAGACCACCTTGGCGACGTGCGCGCGGGGAAACGCCCCCGTCTCGGTCCAGAGCGCCACCTCGGTGTCGCCGGTCCGCTTAGAGGTGCGGATGCCCACACGCTCGAGGCGCAGGTCCTGCGAGCCCGCAAGGTATCCCAGAGCCCCTGAGAGCGCCTTCACGGCCTTTTTGGAGGTGGAATCGAGCAGGGGGCAGGCGTCGACCTTGATGACATCTGCGGTGCCTGCGGCGTGCATGCCGATGACGGTGCGGCCCTTGGACGTTGCCACATCGAGCTCGATCTTGTTGCGGTAGCCCACGGCGGGTCCCACATCTACGGTTGCGGCTACGAGGTTCTCGGCGCGCTGGGCATCCATGTGGCCGATGCGCACGAGCGAGCTGACGACGTTCTCGCGCTTCGCCTCGAGCTGGCGGGAGCGCTCCACCGCAGCCCAGGGGCAGCCGCCGCAGATGCCGGCGAAGGGGCAATGAGGCTTCTGCACGCGGTGCGGCGAGGCTTCGAGGACCTCGACGATATGTCCCCGCGCGAACCGATCGCGCTCCTCGTCGAGCGCGATGCGCAGCTTGTCTCCGGGAACGGCGCCAGGCACGAACACGGTTTTGCCGCCGGGGAGATGCGCGATGGCGTCGGGACTGTAGCCCAGGCGCTCTGCTGATACTTCGAAGGTTGCGGCGTCGCTCGTCATGGGATTCCTATCGCTTCTCGTGCGCGATGCGCATGGTGAGCACGTTCAATCCGAGGGTATGGCGGTATTCCACGCTGTCCGCGATGCCGTAGACCAAGTGCACACCGATATTCTTCACGGGGTCGTCGGGGTTGAAGAGCTTGCGGCGCGTATCGGGGTCGAAGGGCACGCAGTCGTCCTTGATGCGCAGGATAAGGTCATCGTCCGTATAGACCACGCGCACATCTGCCGAGTGCTTCCTGCGGTCCTTCGTGAAGCCGTGCTCGACGATGTTCGCGGCCATCTCCTCCATGCAGAGGGCGCTGAAGTACGAGGTGCGCTCGGAGACGCCATGGGCGCGGCAGAACCGCTGCACCTCCTCCGCGGTGCCGGCGACCTCGTCGAGCGAGCGGATCGAGATATCGAGCCTGTCGTTGTCGGGTGCACCGAAATCATGCGGGATCACCATGAGCTCCTCGATGGTGCGGGGCAGTCCCTTCTTCACGAGGGCGGCGTAGATGGGGAAGACGGCGACGCACACCACGCCGTTCAGGACGTTCGCCCAGTAGAGTCCGTCGATGCCCAGGAGGGGGATGAGCAGGGCAGAGAAGCCCGCCACACACACCACGCCGTCGAGCGCGGTATCGATATGGACCACGAGGTGCTTGTCGGCCGACTGACCATAGGCGGTGAATCCCATGCAGATGACCGAGAGGGGCATGCAGAGCGGCAGGATGCGGAACGCATGCTCGCACATGCCGAAGACCGCCTCCGCGGGTTCGTGGAAGAAGATGCAGGTGAACGGATAGGCGAGCGCGATGATGCAGGCCACGATCGCGCACTGGAGCGGAATGCTCTTGAAGAGGAGCGTGCGCATGGTGTCTGCGAGCGAGCGGCGATCCTGCTCGCCCACGTACATGCTGAACAGCACGCGGCTCACCGACTGGATGCCCGCGGGCACGGCCCAGAAGATGTTGAGCAGCGAGCTTGCCGCTGCGAAGGCCGAGAGGCCCGCTGCGCCCACGTAGGCGAGGATGAGGCCGTTCACGATGATGCCGCGCAGCGTTTGGTAGGCGGGAAGCAGCGCGGCGGGAAGGCCGATGAGGATGATCTCCTTGAGCTGCGAAAAGTCGATGCCCTTGAGCTTGAAGCGCATCGTGGCCTTATCGGTGAAGAAGTAGGAGCCGAGAATGACAGCGTTGACGCAGTTGGCGATGCCGGGCGAAAGGGCGAGTCCGAGCGCGCCCAGGTCGAAGACGCAGATGAGCAGGTAGCAGGATCCGATGATCGTGGCGATGGCGGCGAAGCTCGCAGCCATCGTGCGCTTGTTCTGCTGCTCCAGGGAGATGAAGGCATAGAGCTGCTGCGTGAGCATGTAGGGGATCATGTTGAACGCGACGCCGATGAGGACCACGTTGAACTCCGTGCGCACGGCAGCATCCTCGACGAACAGCGCGGTGAAGCCGAGCATGCTCACGGCAAAATGCGCGGCGGCCAGGATGACGCCGAAGGCGGCGGACACGGCCATGTCGAGCGCGAACACCGACTGCATGCCGTCCTCGCGGTTCATGCCCATGTATCTGCCGCAGAGCACCTGCGATCCCGCTACGAGCACGGTCGCGATGGCGCCGATGAACAGGTCGATCGGCCCATAGAGGCCCCATGCGCTGAGCGCGGAGCCTCCGACGAAGTTGCTGGCGAAGAAGGTTACAACCAGGCTGTTGACTGCGGCCATCACGGCGCGCAGCACCTGGACGGGGAGCAGCCGGAAGAAGAGCTTCGAGACCATGCGGGCGTTTGCCGAGCCAACATGCTCTGTGAGAGATGTCGATTGCTCCCGCGGGGACATAGCCTGTCCTTCTCCTCGAAATCGCGCAGATAAAACCTTGTAACCCAAAGGGCATTATATCGCCGTATGACGTGCTCCACGCCCTGGGGTATCCTTGATATGTATCGTTGGAGCAAGGAGACGGCATGGCGCATGCGCTCAACATATTCTCGGAGATCGACCCGCTGCGCACGGTGCTGCTGCATCGTCCCGGAGAGGAGCTGCTCTCGCTCTCACCGCAGAATCTCGGGCGGCTGCTCTTCGACGACATCCCGTTTCTCGAGGTAGCGCAGGCTGAGCACGATGCCTTTGCCGGCATGCTCGCCGACGAGGGCGTCGAGGTGCTCTACCTGGTCGACCTCGTGTGCGAGTCCCTTGACGCCGCGCCTTCCGCGAAGCGCGCCTTCGTGGACCGCTATCTCGACGAGAGCGGGCTTTCGGGCGAGGCGATCGCCAGCGCATGCCGCGACTATCTGTTCTCGCTGCCCACCACGCGCGCGCTCGTCGATGCCTGCATCGCCGGCATCCGTCTGAACGATCTCGATATCTCCGCGATCGATGCGTCATCGCTTGCCGATGCTGTCTCGCTCGAGCGCAGCCGCGAGACGGGCATCGTGATCGACCCCATCCCCAACCTCTACTTCACACGCGATACCTTCTCGGTTATCGGCCATGCGGTCTCGATCAACAGTATGCGCTCGCGCACGCGCCGCCGCGAGACGCTCTTCTCCGACATAGTCTTTGGGTACAACCCGCGCCTCAAGGGCACGCGGCTTCTGTTCGACGGGTCGGCGGGGTCTGCCCTCGAGGGCGGCGACATCCTCGTGCTCTCCAAGGACACGCTGGCTATAGGCATTTCCGAGCGCACCGACGCCGCCTCGATCGACCTTCTGGCGCGCAACATCTTCGCCGCACCCGACACGACCTTCTCGCGCATCCTCGCGTTCTCGCTGCCGCATACGCGCGCGTTCATGCACCTCGATACGGTCTTCACGCAGGTCGATCGCGATACGTTCACCGTGCACCCCGGCATCTTGGGCACCCTCGAGGTCTACGAGATCACCCGCGGCAAGGGCGGCGAGCTCTCGATCGTGCATCACGAGGATTCGCTCGATTCGATCCTTGCGCGCGGCCTCTCGCTCGACGGCGTGCGTCTCATCGAATGCGGCGGGGGAGACCCCATCAGCGCCGACCGCGAGCAATGGAACGACGGTGCCAACACGTTGGCGGTGCGTCCCGGCTCGGTCTTCGTGTATCAGCGCAACCGCGTGACCAACGAGATCCTGTACAAGGCAGGCCTCGACCTGCATGAGATCCCCTCGTCCGAGCTCTCGCGCGGACGCGGTGGCCCCCACTGTATGAGCATGGCATTCTGGCGCGAAAGCGCAGCTATCTAGAAAGAAGGTTCCACCCATGAGCGTCAACCTCTCCGGTCGCAGCTTCCTGAAGCTCCTCGACTTCACCACCGAGGAGATCGAATACCTGCTCGATCTCTCCCGTGAGCTCAAGGAGCTCAAGCATGCGGGCACCCCGCATCGCTACCTCGAGGGCAAGAACGTCGTCCTGCTCTTCCAGAAGGACTCCACCCGCACGCGCTGCGCCTTCGAGGTGGGTGCCATGGACCTGGGCATGGGCGTGACCTATCTCGGGCCTTCCGGCTCGCAGATGGGCAAGAAGGAATCCATCGAGGATACCGCGCGCGTGCTGGGGCGCATGTACGACGGCATCGAGTTCCGCGGCTATCTCCAGAGCGACGTGGAGGAGCTGGCGGCCAAGAGCGGCGTGCCCGTGTGGAACGGCCTCACCGACCTCTGGCATCCCACTCAGATGCTCGCCGACATCCTCACCGTGCAGGAGAACTTCGACTATGACATCAAGGGCAGGACGCTCGTGTTCATGGGCGATGCAGAGAACAACGTGGCGCGCTCGCTCATGGTGATCTGCGCCAAGCTCGGCGTGAACTTCCGCGCCTGCGCTCCCAAGGCATGCTGGCCCGCCGACGATGTGATCGAGGCGTGCAAGCCCATCGCGGCCGAGAACGGCTGCACCATCACGCTGACGGAGGACCCCGTCGAGGGCATGACGGGAGCCGACGTGGTCTACACCGACGTGTGGGTCTCGATGGGCGAGCCCGACGAGGTGTGGGCCGAGCGCATCGCCGAGCTCACGCCCTACCGTGTGACCGAGAAGCTCATGGCGCTCACCGCATCGGACTCGATCTTCCTGCACTGCCTGCCGAGCTTCCATGATACAAATACGACCATCGGGGCAGACATCGCGAAGCGCTTCGGCGTGACCGAGATGGAGGTCGAGGATGCCGTGTTCGAGAGCCCCAAGTCCAAGGTCATGGACGAGGCCGAGAACCGCATGCACACCATCAAGGCCGTGATGTACGCAACGCTCAAGTAGGGGAGCGCACATAGGAGGGCGACCATGCTGACGCGTCGTTCGTTTGCAACGCTGGGAATGGGGGCAGGACTTATGGCTCTGTTCGGTCTGGCTGGATGCGGGAAGAGCGTCGTGTACGAGGGCCGTCTCATCAAGAACATCCGCTACTCATCGGGCGGCGGTATGACGGGCGGCGGAGAGTCGTCCGAGCTTGGCCGCCAGAAGGATGGAACCGTCACGCTCTCCACGCGCAGCCGCGAGTGGCATAACACGCGCGAGACCGGCATGGACTACGTGGTCGATGAGAGCGCGTTCGACCGCTTCGCTCAGATTGCCAACGACTACAACCTGCTCAGGGCTTCGAAACGCAAGGATAGCGACCTCATCGTCTACGATGCTCCGTCGAGCAGCCTCTCGTTCACGGTCATGAAGGAGGACGGCAGCTACGACCTGGACGCATCGTTTCGCATCAGCGATAGGCAGGAGCTCACCGATCACGAATGGGAGGGGTTTCGCGCGGTCGCGACCGCGCTCGCCGAGCTTGCATCGCAGAGCGAGGGCGTTGAGTATCTCGAGCCTGTAACCATGACCATCGTAGCCGCAGGCGTGCAGCATCAATTCACGCTCAACGACAGCGCCGCGGCGTTGGATCTTGCCGAGCGCTGCCCGCTCGAGATCGACATCCGGAATCGCGCGGACAACCAGAAGGCCTTCTCTCTCGATGAACCCCTCGACACCTCCGACGCCGTGCCCGCCACGGGTGCGGCGGGGTCGCTCTGCTACTTCGAGCCCGATAACGAGGTGATCTTCTTCTATAAGGACGGCGAGCCCGCCGACGGGCTCTTTGAGCTCGGGCATATGGACGAGGCCTACCTGATCGAGTACCTCGGCGATGTCGAGCCTGGCGGTGCATATCTTTGGAGCAATATCCCCGAAGAGTGACGGACGGTGGCGAGATGATGGCGAGACGTGCGTTTATCAAGGCGTTCGCGGGTGTTCTTGCGACTTTGGGGCTTGCGTCATGCGATGCTAAAGAGACCCCGCAGGATGATACCGTCGCGGGCGAGAGCCTCTACCAGGTGAGCTATGGGTACGGCGGCGGGATGGACGGCGGATCCAAGAGCATCGAGCTCACGCGCGATGCAGGTGGTGCGCTGCTCACCTGGAGCAATCGGGCTTCAGCGGGCGATAAGGAACAGACCGGGAAGAAGAAGCTCGATGCATCGGCGTTCGATGAGTTCGAGCGGATGGTTATCGACTACGACCTACGTGCAGCATCGGAATGCCCCGACAGCGTAATTCAGGCGCTTGATGCGGCAACATCGACCGTGACCTTCTCCTATGTGGACGAAGAGGGCGGCATGGACGTCGATAGCATGTTCTCGGTAAGCGACACGCAGGACCTCGACGACATGCAATGGGACGGTTTCCTTAAAGTTTGCGATGCCCTCAAGGCCCTTGCCGGCTGATGAGACAAAAGGGACGTTTCCCTTTGTCTCAGAGACAATTGGGGACAGGTCTGGTATGGAGAGCCGGGTAAGGGCATTCTGCTTTCATACGTCGCCCATGCCAAATCGCACCGTTCTTAATCGGTGTACTCCTTTCGCGAACGGTACGGTTTTACGGCCCTCAGAATTGTTCCGTTCATAAAAAAGGTGCTCCGTTTGCGAACGGAGCACCTCTAGACCTGTCCCCAGCTGTCTCTGAGACAAAGGGAAACGTCCCTTTTGTCTCCTTAGTAGACCATGCCCATGGCCTCGCGCACCTCGGCGAGGGTCGCATTCGCGATCTCGTTGGCGCGCGCATTGCCC